>NZ_JBPQTW010000201.1:0-12603 GCF_051386535.1 Streptomyces sp. URMC 127 | reverse complement strand
GCCGTACGGGCCGGCGCGCCACCCCCACGGAGGTGCCCGGCGGTGCCGAGCGCGCCCCGGCCCGTACGGCACCGGAACGGCACCCGCCCGTACGGCACTGGCACCCCGCCGGAGGCGCCCCGCTCAGGACAGGGCCGTCAGGGCCGCGTCCACGTCTCGTGGGGTGTTGTAGACGTGGAACGCCACCCGCAGGTGCCCCGCGCGGGTGCTCGCGCGGACGCCCGCCTCCGAGAGGCGGCCCGTGGCCGGGCCGAGGCCGGGGACGGAGACGATCGCGGAGCCGTCCGCCGGCACCGGCCGGTGGCCGAGGCGGGCGAGCCCGGCGCGGAAGCGGTCCGCAAGGGCGACGTCGTGGGCCGCGATCCGCTCGGGCCCGAGCTCCTCGACGAGCCGGAGCCCGGCAAGAACCCCCACGTACGACACGAGGGCGGGGTTGTGGTCGTAGCGGCGCGCCGAGGAGGCGAGCGCGGTCACCGGCCCGTACGTGCTCTCCCAGGGCTCCTCCCCGGCCACCCACCCGGCGAAGACGGGCGTGAGGCCGCCCAGATCCTCGGGCACGGTGAGGAAGGCCGTGCCGCGGGGCCCCATCAGCCACTTGTAGCCGACGCACACGGTGAAGTCGCAGGCACCGGCATCCGTGGGCAGCCACCCCGCGGACTGGCTGATGTCGACGAGCGTCCGGGCCCCGTACGCCCGCGCCGCCTCCCCGATCGCCCGCAGGTCGGCGATGCGCCCGTCCGCCGACTGCACGGCGCTGACGGCCACCAGGGCCGTCCCAGGCCGGACCTCCGTGGCGAGCTTCTCCAGGGGGACGGTCCGGACGCGCAGCCCGGGCCGGACGTGGAACGGATTGACCAGGGAGCTGAAGTCGCCCTCGGCGCAGAGCACTTCCGCGCCGTCCGGCAGGGACTGGGCGATGAGCCCGCAGAAGACCGCGGCGGATCCCCCCGCGGCGACCCGCCGCGCCGGCACGCCCACCAGCCGGGCGAACGCCTCGCGGACGCCGTCCACGACCTGGAAGTGGTCCTCGCTGCCGGCCCGGCCCCGGGCGTACGCGGTCGCGGCCTCGTGCATGGCGGCGACGGCCGACTCGGGGACCAGCCCCGTGGCAGCGGTGTTCAAATAGACGGTCTCGGGAGCGAACTCCTCGGGCGCGAGACTCCCGGCGCCCGTCCCGGTCCCCGTCCCTGTCCCCGCACTCATGGTCGTGCTCATCTCGTCCATCCACCCACTATGCGCGGCGCTCATCGCGCCGTCCACGGACCAGAGGTGGACGCAAGGTGGAGACGCCGCTCCACCCCACGGCGGAGGAGGTCCGCCGCTCAGGCCGACGCGCGGGTGCCTCCGCGGCCGGAACCCTGGTCCCATGACCAGTACGACGACGACCGTCCCGGACGACCACGCCACCAAACGCCGCGCCCTCCGCGCGGTGACCATCGCCGCATGCCTGCCCTACCTCGGCCTCAAGATCGCATGGCTGTCGGGGAGTCACGCCGGCATCCCCGAGGGCAGCGTCCTGCGGGATGCCGGCACGGAGCTGGCCGTGGTGAACGGCGTGACCGTGCTGATGGACGCCGCCGTGGTGGTCCTCGCCCTGCTGCTGACGCGCCCGTGGGGCAGACGCGTTCCCGCGTGGCTGCTGCTCCTGCCGATGTGGGGCGCGGTGGGGCTGCTGACGCCCATCATGTACGGCTTTCCGGTGCAGCTGCTGGTCCGGGCGCTGGGCGGGAGCAGCCCGGCGGCCGGTTCCGGGGGCGGTGACGAGCGGCCGTTCCTGGACGAGTGGGTGTTCGGCGTGGTGTACACCGGCTTCATCGTCCAAGGGCTGGCCCTGGGGGCGCTGTTCGTGCTGTACGCCCGCGACCGCTGGGGGCACCTGTGGCAGGGCACTGCCGGCGACCCGGCGGCGGCCGCCGCGGCGGGCCGCGGTCAGCGGGCCGCGGTGACCGTGGCGGCGGTGCTGGCCGTCGTGCCCGGCGGGGTGCACCTGCTGTGGGCGTGCGGGTGGTCCGCGGGGCTGGCACCGGAGGTGGCCCGGACGCAGGGTGCCGGGTTCGCGGCCGTCGAGTCGGGCTACGTGCTCTACGCCGCCGCGACGGTCGCGGGCATCGCCCTGCTGCTCTCCGGCGTGAAGAGGGGCAGCCGGCTGCCCCTGCGCGTGCCGTTGCTGCTGGCGGGCGTCGGCTCGGCCGCCTCGGCCGCGTGGGGCGGCTGGCAGTTGCTGGCGATGCTGACGGCCCTGTCCGACGACGGACGGGGGCCGACGGCGGCGATGGCCGTCACCTACGCTGTGCAGGTGATCACCGGTCTGCTGGTCCTCGTCGCGGGCGCGCGCTTCTTCGCCGCGCGCTCGGCGCGTACGCCCGCGGCGGTCGCGGGCCGTATCGCCGCGGGGAGCCGCACCGGCACGGGGAGCCGCACCGGCGCGGGAACCCGTACCGCCGCAGGAACCCGCACCGCCGCGGGGGGCCTCGCTCCGTGACGGATTCCCTGCGGCGCGGTGCCCGCGCGTTGCTGGGCCGCCGTGCCCGCCTCCGCTGGGTGCACCTCCTGCTCGGCGGCGCGCTGCTGATGCCGTACTACTTGCTGGCGAGCACCCTGTCGGCCGTCTTCGCCGGCAGCAGTCAGAACATCCTGTTCCCCGACACTCTCGGGCGGCAGCTGGGCGTCTTCGCGTTCGCGCTGGTGCCCGCGGCCGTGACGGCGCTGGTGCCGTGGGTGCGGACGCTGGAGTCCACGGCGGCCCGGGCCCTGTGCGGGCTGCCCGAGGAGGCGCTGGCCACGGGCCCGGCCGACTCGTGGGCGGCGCGCGGGCGGACGGCCCTCTGGTACACCCTGCACCTGTTCGCCGGCGGCATCCTCAGCGGCATGTCGCTGGCGACGCCTCCGTTCGCGCTGATGCTGATCGCCCTGCCGGTCACCGGCGTACCCGGCGGCGAGGACGCCCCCTACGGGCTCGGAGGCCTGTCCCTGCCGTGGCAGCTGCTCATGCCGCTCGCCGGGCTGGCGGTGCTCACCCTGCTCGCCGCGGCGTCCGCGGGCGCGGGGGCACTGCTCGCGCGCTGGGCGCCGGTCCTGCTCGGGCCGACGGCCGCCGACCGGCTGGCCGCCGCCGAACAGCACGCCATGCGGCTGGCCCTGCGCAACCGGCTGGCGCGCGAGCTGCACGACTCGGTGGGGCACGCCCTCAGCGCAGTGACGCTGCAGGCCGGTGCGGCGCGCAAGGTCCTCGACACCGACCCGGACTTCGCCCGGCAGGCGCTGGCCGCGATCGAGGAGACGACGCGCGAGGCGGTCGGCGAACTGGACACCGTCCTGGGGCTGCTGCGCGAGGACGGCGCCGCCTCCGCCGCGCCCGCCCCGACCCTCGCCGACCTGGACGGACTGCTGGAGCGCACCCGGGCGGCCGGCGGCACGGTCACCCTCGCCGCGCCGCCGCACCTGGAACGCGTACCGCCGGTCGTCTCCCGCGAGGCGTACCGGATCGTGCAGGAGGGGCTCACCAACGCCCTGCGGCACGCGGGCCGGGTGCCCGTCCTGCTGCGGATCACTGTGGACGACGAGGCCGTGGAGGTCGCCTTGGAGAATCCGGTCGGGCCCGGCAAGGGCCGCACACACGCGCACGGACACGGCAGCGGCCACGGTCACGGCCACGCGCACCGCCGTACCGGCGGGGGCCGCGGCCTGATGGGCATAGCCGAGCGCGCCCGGCTGCTGCGCGGCAGCAGCAGCGCGGGCGAACGGGACGGCGTGTGGCGGCTCGCCGTCCGCCTGCCGCTGAGCGGGGGTGCGGGCCGGTGACGGCGGCACCCCTGCGGATCGTGCTCGCCGACGACGAGCGCATGGTGCGGACGGCTCTGCGCGCGATCCTCGGCGCGGAGGAGGACCTGGAGGTCGTCGGCGAGGCCACGAACGGCGCGGAGGCGGTCTCCGTCGTCCGGGAACTGCGGCCGGACGTCGTCCTGATGGACGTGCGGATGCCCGACGTCGACGGCATCCGCGCCACGGAGCAGCTGCTCGGCGGCGGCATGGAGGACCCGCCGCGGGTCATCGTCGTCACCACGTTCGAGAACGACAGTTACGTGTACGACGCGCTGCGCGCGGGCGCGAGCGGGTTTCTGCTGAAGCGGGCGGGCGCGGACGAACTCGTCCAGGCCGTCCGGCTGGTGGCCCGCAGCGACTCGCTGCTCTTCCCCGCCGCCGTGCGCGCCCTCGCGGCGGAGCACGCGCAGGCGCGCCGGGCGCGGGCGGCGGCGGGGCGGCTGCGGGCGCAGCTGTCCGACCGGGAGGCGGAGGTGCTGCGGCTGATGGCCCGGGGCCTGTCGAACGCGGAGATCGCCACGGAGCTCGTGCTCGGTGCGGCGACGGTGAAGACCCACGTCGCGGGCGCCCTGGCCAAACTCGGCGTCCGCAACCGCACGCAGGCGGTCATCGCGGCGTACGAGTGCGGTTTCGTCTCACCCCGCTGACACGGGGTGCGCCGTGACTCCGTCCGGAGGCGGGGGGTGCGCGCCGCCGCAGCGGGAACTGGGCTAGCGCCCAGCAACCACGCGGCGTCCCCCGAAACCGAACCTGCACCAGGCAGACCTCTCCGCCGCGCGGGAGGAACGGGCTCGCCCGGCAAACCCTCCCGCCGCCACGGCGATCAGCCACCACGGCGGCACCCGGCGGTGCCCAACAGGCCTCAGCCCGGCCCGGCACCGCCGGACAGCCCGGTGCGGGCTGATCACCGCCGCGGCGGAGAGAAAGGCACACGCCCGAACCACCACCTGCACCCAGGCAAACCCCCCGCCCGGAGGACCGGACCTGCCCGAGCAAGTCCTCCCGCCGCAACGGCGGCACCCGGCGGTGCCCGACAAGCCTCAGGCCGGCCCGGCACCGCCGGACACCCCGGTGCGGGCTGATCACCGCCGCGGCGGAGAGAAAGGCACACGCCCGGACCACGACCTGCACCCAGGCAAACCCCCCGCCCGGAGGACCGGACCTGCCCGGGCAAGTCCTCCCGCCGCCACGGCGAACAGCCACAACAGCGCCACCCGGCGGTGCCCGACAGGCCTCAGGCCGACAAGGGCGCGCGGCCCGCGCCGCAACCGGCGAATCTTCCCCCGCAACGGCGGCCCCCGGCCGTGCCCGGCGACCCCGGCCCCGTGGGCCCCCCGCCGCGGCGTGAACGCGTCAGCGGGTCGCCGCCTCGTGCGTGGCCTTGACCAGCCGCGTGAGCTGGGCCTCGTTCTCCTCGCGGTAAGCGAACCGGCGGCGGTTGTAGCCGAAGGCCAGGCCCGTCGACGGGTCCGCGAAGGCCTGGGAGCCCGCCGCCCCGCCGTGACCGAAGGCGCGGGCGCCGAGGAAGGGGAACTTCTCCGCGGCCATGTTGCCGAAGCCCAGCCCGAACGCGCCGAACGCGCCCGCGACGAGGTCCCGCCCCTCGGAGTGGATCTGCGCGAACTCGGCGGCCGTCGCGGGCGTCAGCAGCGCCTCCCGGTCGCCGAGTCCGCTGATGGCGGCCGCGTACATCCCGGCGAGCCCGCGCGCGGACGCCGTGCCGCCGACGGACGCGGGGCCGCCGGCGCGGATGACGCGGTGGTTCGGCAGCTCCTCCAGGACGGTGGGCACGGCGTGGTTGAGGTTGAAGGCAACGCCGAACAGGCTGTGCGGCCCGGGCGCGTTCTCCTGCAGGGCGCGCGTCTGGGCGGGCGTCGGGTCCATGGGCAGGGTGGTGAGGAAGCGGTGCTCCTGCTCCTCGGGCAGGGCCATGTAGAAGTCGAGGCCGTACGGGGCGCGGACGCGCTCCTCGTAGAGCTCCTGCATGGTCCGCCCGGTGGCGCGCAGGACGACCTCGCCGGTCAGGGCGCCGATGACGTAGGCGTGGTAGCCGAAGGCCGTGCCGGGGCGCCAGAAGGGCCGCTGGCCGGCCAGCTTCGCGGCTATGGCGCGGTCGTCGGCGAGCTCCTCCAGGGTGAAGCCCTCGTCGGTGCCGATGACGCCGGCCCGGTGGGCGAGGAGGTCCCGCAGGGTGACGTGTTCCTTGCCGGCGGCGGCGAACTCGGGCCAGTAGTGGCGCACCTCGCGGTCGAGGTCGAGGACGCCTTCCTGGACGAGCAGGGCGACGACGAGGTGGGCCGCGCCCTTGGTGGAGGAGAAGACGCCGGTGAGGGAGTCGGCCTCCATGCCGGGCCCGCCCCACAGGTCGACGACCTGCTCGCCGTGGACGTACGCGGCGAGCTGGGCGGAGTGCCCGGCGCGCTCCTCGGCGAAGGTGGCTTCGAACGCCTCGCGCACGCCTTCGTAGCCCTTGGCGACGGTGCCCTGGACGACGCTTCCCTGCGCGGCGACGGGGTTCGACATGAGTGCTCCTTGTGGTTCAGTGGGACAGCGGTGCTTCCGGTGGGTGAAAGCCGGGTGGGCCGCGTGGTTATTTCGTGACGATCGTCATCTCGCCAACGGAATAATCGGATTGAGCCGCTCCGCATACTCGGATGGAGCCGGCTCCGCTTGGTTCCGCTCCTCGTCCCGCACTCCAGGAGGCCCCGGACATGCCCGCATCCCGCACCGTCCTCCTCACCGGCGCGGCCGGCCGTATCGGCACCCACCTGCGCACCCTGCTGCCGGCCCACGGCCACCGGCTCCGCCTGCTGGACGTCCGGCCCGTCCCGGACGCGCCGGACGCGGTCGTCGCGGACCTCGCCGACCCCGCCGGCGGCGCCGAGGCGCTGCGCACGGCGCTGGACGGCGTGGACGCGGTCGTCCACCTGGCGGGCATCCCCCTGGAGGCGCCGTTCGAGGACATCCTGCGCGCCAACATCGAGGGCACGTACCGCCTTTACGAGGCCGTGCGGGAGGCGGGCGTACCGCGCGTGGTGCTCGCCTCCAGCAACCACGCCGTCGGCTTCACGCCCCTGCCCGCCGAGGACGGCCGGCCGCTGCCCGTGGAGACCCCGCACCGCCCCGACACCCTCTACGGACTCTCCAAGTGCTTCGGTGAGGACCTCGCCTCCCTCTACCGCGACCGGCACGGCATCGAAACGGTCTCCCTGCGCATCGGCGCGTGCCTCCCCGAGCCGGTGTCGGTGCGCATGCTGTCGGTATGGCTGAGCCCCGGCGACTGCGCGCGGCTCGTGCACGCCGCGCTCACGGCCGAGGGCGTCGGGCACACCGTCGCGTACGGCAGCTCCGCCAACACCCGGGCCTGGTGGGACCTGTCCTCCGCCCGCGCGCTCGGCTACGAGCCCCAGGACGATTCGGAGCCGTACGCGGCCGCCCTGCTCGCCGCGGAGCGGCGGTCCCCGCGGGAGGGCGGCGAGCTCGGCCGCACGTTCGTCGGCGGCGAGTTCTGCGCCGCCGAGCCGCCGCGCTGGCACCCGCACCCGCACCCGCACTGACCTGCGACGAGAACGGGATCACCACCGGATCACTCCGGAGGTCGGTATCGGAGGTCGGTAATGGAACCGCAAAGACCGGCCACTCGTTACCCGGGGCATGACCGCTATGACACCCGGCTCGAACATCCCTCTCTCCGTCGCCCGCGTGACGGTGGACGTCACCGCCCCGGTGCGGCTCGACGTGTCGGGCCTGCTGCTCACCGCCGACGGCAAGGTGCGCTCCGACGACGACTTCGTCTTCTACAACCAGCCCTCCGGGCCGGGCGTGGCCCACCGCGCCGCGTCCGGCGGCGCGCCCGACGCCATCACGGTGGACACCGCCGCCGTCCCGGCCGGCATCGAAAAGATCGTGGTGACGGCGAGCCCCGACGCCCAGGGCCAGTTCGCGGGCATCGAGCCCACCGCCACCGTGCGCAACGCGGACGACGGCTCGGTCCTGGCCACGTTCACGCCGCCCCGGCTGGGCACGGAGACCGCCCTCGTCGTCGTGGAGGTCTACCGGCGGGCCGGTGCGTGGAAGGTGCGTGCGGTCGGCCAGGGGTACGCGAACGGCCTGGCGGGCATCGCCACCGACTTCGGCGTGAGCGTGGAGGAGCCCGCGGCGCCCGCTCCGGCGCCCGTCGCCGCCCCGCCGATGCCCGCCGCGCCCCCGGCCCAGCCCGTACCGCAGCACATCCCGCAGGCCGCACCGCAGGCCGCACCGCAGGCCGCGCCGCAGGCCGCGCCGATGGCTCCTCCCGCACCGCCCGCGGCACCCGGCGGTGCCGGCGGTCAGAGCCCCGCCTCCCCGTGGACCAGCTGAGCGGCATGGATCACCAGCAGACCGGCAGGACGCTCCCCCCGGGCGTCCTGACCGTCGGCGACGGAACGTCGGTGTGGGCCTGGGCGGCCGTCCGTATCGAGGCGGCCGCCGACCTCACGGAGACGCGCGAGTACGCCGACCTGCCCGAGGAAGAGCGCCGGATCAAGGCGGTCGCGGCGGAGGCGGCCTGGCTGGCGGGCCAGTGGGACACCCGCCACGACGCCCGCATCGAACTGCGCTACCTGACGGACCCGGCCGAGCGGCGGATCTCCTGCGCCCTGCTCGCCCGGGTGCGCGGCGACGCCCCGGCAGGCGGCGTTGCGGGCGGCGCGGGCGCCACGGCGGAGGAGTCCGCCGTGGCCGCGGTGCTCGCGCTCCGCGACCGGCTGGGGCAGCTGCCGCACCACGTGCACACCGCCCCGGTCGAGGACGCGGCCGAGGTGGCGCGGTGGCTCACGCCCTTCAGCCCGGACCCCGCCGGCCTGGCCGAGATCCGCAAGCGCTACCGCACGGGCCTGCCCAACCGGCCCGACGCGGGCGTGCAGTACTACCTCGCGCCGCAGCCGTTCACCGCGGCGGCGCCGCCGTGGGACGCGCTGTGGCAGGCGTTCGCGGCGCACCCGTACCCGCTCATGCTGACGGTGGGCCTCGAACCGTACGTGGTGCCCGGCGACCTCGGGCCGATGCTGCACCAGATCGCCACCCACTACGGGCGGCTGGCGGCGCCCAGCCAGATGCCGGAGGGCCTGTGGGGGCCGGCGTCCCCGCTCGCCCCGGACGCCTTCGCCGTGGACGCCGCCAAGGTGTACGCGGACGCCGCGCGCCGCTACACCGACCGCGCCTTCCGCCTGCGCATCGCGCTCGCCTCCCCGAACCCGCTTCCCGAGTCCCTCGCCGAGCTCGTCGGCAGTACGGTCTCGCCGCAGGAGCGGCCCGGTCAGGGCAGTGCGCTGACGGAGACGTTCACCGGTCCCGCGCACGTCACGGTACGGCCGGCGCCGCCGGAGCTGGCGGCGGCGTGGACCGGGATCACAACGCTGGAGCACGCCCGCTGGGGCGGCGACCAGCGCTGGCAGCTGCCCGAACCGCTGTCGCCGCCGCTGCGGCTGCTGTCCGAGCTGGTCGACGCGCGGGAGGCGGGCGCCGCGCTGCGGCTGCCGCTCGCCGTGCACGGGCACATGCCGGGCTTCCCGGTGCGCAGGCCCGACATGGCCCTGGAGACCGACTACCGGCCGAAGGGCCCGGCCATTGAACTGGGCCGGCAGCTGGTGCACGGCACGCCGGCGGGTCCGCTCGGCGTCGAGCTGGGGTCCCTCTCCCGGCACGCGCTGTTCGTCGGGACGACCGGCTCCGGCAAGACCAACACGACGCTCGCCTTCTGCCAGCAGCTGTGGCGGGACCACAAGGTGCCGTTCCTCGTGCTGGAGCCGGTGAACTCCGAGCTCGACGACTACCGGTGGCTCGCCACCCGCCCCGGTTTCGAGGACCTCCTCGTCCTCACCGTCGGCGACGAGAACACGGCCCCGTTCCGGCTGAACCCCTTCGAGGTGCCGCACGGGGTACGGATCAGCACCCACACCGCCGGGCTGCTCGCGTGCTTCGACGCGGCGTTCGGCCTGTGGGACCCGCTGCCGGCCATCTACCAGCGGGCCCTGCGCAACACGTACGCGCGGAAGGGCATCGTTCCGACCGACGTCTCCACGCCCGCCCACGCCGGGTCCTGGCCCACGCTGCGCGACTTCATCGCCGAGATGCGCAAGGAGTGCGACCAGCTCGGGTACTCCGGCGAGGTCAAGGACAACATCATCGCCGCCTCCCGGCTGCGGGCCGAATCCCTCGCGGAGGGCGCCTGCGGCAGCACGCTGGACTGCGCGCGTTCGTACCCCATTGAGGAGCTGCTGGGCCGCCCGGTCGTCATCGAGCTGGCCGGCGTCGGCGACAACGAGAAGGAACAGTCCCTCGTCACCGCGCTGATCCTGCAGACCATGACCGAGCACTACAAGGCGACGCGGAGGGGCGACGGCCTCTCCCACGTCACCGTCATCGAGGAGGCCCACCGGCTGCTCGGGCGCCCCGCGGGAGGCGGCGGGGACGGCAAGGAGGGCAACGCCCAGGCGCGCGCGGCCCAGGCCTTCGCCAACACGCTCGCCGAGAACCGCAAGTACGGGGAAGGCCTGGTGATCGTCGAGCAGGTCCCGGAGAAGCTCGTCGAGGACGCGTACAAGAACACCAACCTCAAGGTCATGCACCGCCTGCCCTCCGCCACGGACCGGGAGCTGATCGGCGGCACGATGCGGTTCTCCCCCGACCAGGAGCGGTACGCGTCCTCCCTGGAGCCGTTCCAGGCCTTCGCCCACCACGACGGCATCGACCGGCCGGCCCTCATCCGGGTGCCGAACGTACGCGCCGAGGCCGCCGCGGAGAGCGGGGTCGCGCGAGCGCCGCTCGCCGGCAACACGGAACTGGCCGACCGCTTCCGCGCCTTCGCGGCGGCCACCCCGGACGTCGACGCGGCGCTCGCCCCCTTCGCCGACTGCGAGGGATGCCGGCACCGCTGCACGTTCCGCTCGCGGGCGGCGACGGCGGTGTGGCCGGAACACGGCACCGAACTGAAGAAGCGCGTCGCCGAGTATCCGAAGACGTCGGCCGCCCAGGCCGAGTGGTGGGCCCGCACGGCCGAATGGGTCGCGGACATCGCCGACGCGGTGGCCCCTTCGGGTGCGGACGCGGAGGCCGTGGGCGACTACCGCGCGTGCGTCTTCATCCACCTGGCCCAGTCGGCGTGGAAGCGGAAGACGTTGCCCTGGGTGCGGCTTTATCGCAGCCATGCGGGGGTGGGTGAGGGTGGCGGTGCGGGGGCCGGTGGCGGTGCCGGTGCGGGTGGCGGTGCCGGTGCGGGTGGCGGTGCCGGTGCGGGTGGCGGTGCCGGTGCGGGATCCGGTGCGGGTACGGGTGCGGGTGCGGGAGCTGGGTCGTGAGCGACCGCCCCGCGGAGAGGGAAGAGCCGCCCGAGCAACCGCCGTCCCCGGAATCCGGGGCGGACGAGGCCCCGGAACCCACAGAGGCCCAGGACGCGCCCGAACCCTCCGCGCCTGAGGACCCCGAGCAGCCGTCCGAGTCCGGCGCGGCCTCCGAGGGGAACGAGGCGTCCGACGACGCACCGGAACCGGCGGAGGCGGAGGCGGAGGATGCGTCCGGCGTCTCGGATGCCTCCGGTGAGCCTGCGGAAGGGGGTGAGCCCTCGCCCGAGGGCGAGCCTTCCGCCGAAGGCGAAGGCTCCGACGGCAACGAGGCCTCCGACGCTGCGCCGGAGCCGACGCAGTCGGAGGGCCCCGAGGGGCCCGAGGAGCCGGAGGAGCCGGAGGAGCCGGAGAAGGCAGCGGAACCGGAGGCGGCGGAAGAGCCGGAGGGGCCTGAGGAGTCGGAGTCAGAGGGATCTGAGGGGTCTGAGGGTTCGGAAGCCTCGGAGGACGCCGAGGACCCTGAGGGCTCGCAGGGCCAAGGGGGCGCGGAAGCCTCCGAGGCCGCGGAGGGCCCGGATGAGCCGGACGACACTGCCGCCTCTGAGGACTCGGAAGACGCTACGGACGCGGGAGACCCGGAAGAATCGGAAGGTCCGAAAGAACCTGAAGACGCTGAGGCTTCAGACGACTCGGAAGGCCCTGCGGACGCGGAGGATGCGGAGGATTCCGAGGATGCGGAGGATCCAGAGGACGCAGGAGACGCCGACGCCCCGGAAGGCTCCGAGGACCCGGAGGACGTAGAAGACACCGGCGACCCGGAAGACTCCGAGAACCCGGAAGACCCCGAAGACCCAGACGACGCAGCAGACGCCGACGACCCCGAAGACTCCGAAGACCCGGAGGACATAGAAGACGCCGACGAGGCCGAAGACGTAGAAGACCCGGAGGGTGCGGACGATCCCGAGGGCGCGGAGGAGCCTGGGGACGCCGAGGAGCCTGAGGGCGCGGAAGAGGACCCGGAGGACCCCGATGGTCCGGAGGACCCGGAGGACCCCGAGGAGCCTGAGGACCCGGAGGACCCCGAGGACCCCGAAGAGCCCGAGGACCCGGAGGAGCTCGAAGAGCCTGAAGACCCCGAGGAGCCTGAAGACCCCGAGGAGCCTGAAGACCCCGAGGACCCCGAGGACCCGGAGAAACCTGAGGACCCGGAGAAACCTGAGGACCCGGAGAAACCTGAGTGCCCGGAGGAGCCCGAGGCGGCAGTAAAGCCTGAGGCGCCGGAGAACACAGGCGACCCGCAGCGCACCCGCGAGTCCGCGGAAGCCGCACCCGAGCCCGCGGATGTGCTCGACGCGGACGAGGCGCCCGAGCCTGCTGCACCAGTCGACGCAGCCGACGCAGCCGAGTCACCTGCCGACGACGCCCCGGACCGCCGCCCCACCGACGACGCCCCGGAAAC
>NZ_JBPQTW010000200.1:0-12616 GCF_051386535.1 Streptomyces sp. URMC 127 | reverse complement strand
GGCCCGGGGGGACGGCCGTCCCCCCGGGCTTGAGGCCGGGCTCCGTCATGTACTTCAGCCCGGCGGGGGTGGTGAAGGTCACCAGCCGTGGTGGTCGCCGGCCGCGCGTACGGCCCGCTCCGCGCTCACCCTGCTGACCGGTCCGGTGGCGGCGGGGCGCGCGGCCGTGCCCGTGCCGGTGCCGTTGCCGGTGCCCGGTTGCACCCGGCTGCGGGTCGAGGCCGACGGGGAGCTGGTCACCGACCTCGACCGGCCCGTCACCCGCGTCTCCCTGACCGCCGCGGACGGCGGCCTCGCGGAGCTCGCCGTCCACACCCACGACGCGGGCCACCCCCTGCGCTCGCGCGCCCGGCGCGTCACGGTCTCCGGCCCGGCCTTCCGCTACCGGGCGGACAACGTCCTCGCGGGCCCGGTACGGCGCCGTACGTGGACGACCACGCCGGCGGGCTGGCGCCTCACACTGCCGCGGTAGGCCGTCCCGGCGGGGTGCGCGGACGTACGGGCCCCGGTGGGCGGCCATTCCGCCGGACCCTCGCCGTGGGGGTGATTCGCCGTTGCGGCGGGGTTGTCGGCGCCCCGCTCCCGGTCAGCCGCCCGGGGTGACCAGTCCCGCCTCGTATGCGAAAACCGCTGCCTGCGTGCGGTCGCGCAGGCCGAGCTTTACCAGGATGCGGCTGACGTGCGTCTTGACCGTGGACTCGGCCACCACGAGGTGCGCGGCGATCTCCGAGTTGGAGCGGCCCTGGGCCACCAGGACGAGCACCTCCGTCTCCCGCTCGGTCAGCTCGCCGACGCGCTCCTGCGTGGGCTGCTTGGGAGCGCCCAGCCGGGAGAACTCCTGGATGAGGCGCTTGGTGACCGTCGGCGCCAGCAGCGCCTCCCCCGCGGCCACGACCCGCACGCCGTCCGCGAGCTGCCGGGCCGAGGCGTCCTTGAGCAGGAAGCCGCTCGCCCCGGCCCGCAGCGCCTGGTAGACGTACTCGTCCAGGTCGAAGGTGGTCAGGACCAGCACCTTCGCGTCCGCGTCGGCGGCGACGATCTCCCGGGTGGCCTCCAGGCCGTTGAGGACGGGCATCCGGATGTCCATCAGGACGACGTCGGGGCGCAGAGCGGCGACCTTTTCCACAGCCTCCCTGCCGTCGACGGCCTCGCCCACGACCTCGATGTCGGGCATGGCGTTCAGCAGGACGGAGAAGCCCTCGCGGACCATCATCTGATCGTCCACGATCATCACGCGGATGGTCATGCGGCGGCCTCGCCCGGCTCCACGGGGAGGAACGCGGCGATCTCGTAGCCGCCCTCCTCCGTCGCTCCGGCCGTCATCTCGCCGCCGAGCATGGTCACGCGCTCGCGCATGCCGAGGACGCCGTGGCCGGCGCCGGGCGAGGGCTTCGCGAGCCGGTTCGGGGCACCGTTGACCACGCGCAGGCCGAGCCCGCCCAGGACGTAGCTGATCTCGACGCGGGCCTCCGCCCCGGGGGCGTGCCGCAGGACGTTGCTGAGCGCCTCCTGGACGATCCGGTACGCCGACAGCTCCACGCCCTGCGGCAGCGGCCGCACGGCTCCCGTCGTCACGTGCTCGACGGTCAGCCCGGCCGAGCGGAGGTTGCCGAGGAGCCCGGGAAGCGCCTCCAGGGTGGGCTGCGGGGCCTCCGGGTCGGCGAACGCGTCAGGGTTCTCCGACCGTACGACGCCGAGGATCCGGCGCAGCTCCGTCAGCGCCGCCACGGCGTTCTCCCGGATCGTCTGGAAGGCGGCCGCGAGCTCGGGCGGGGTGTCCTGAACGCGGTACGGGGCGGCCTCCGCCTGGATCGCGACGACCGACATGTGGTGCGCGACGACGTCGTGCAGCTCCCGGGCGATCGTCGTGCGCTCCTCCAGCACGGTGCGGCGGGAGCGCTCGACCTCGGTGACCGCCACCTGCGCGGCGACCTGCTGCTTGGACTCGCGCAGGCCGCGGAAGGCGGCGATCGCGAACAGCAGGACCCCGGAGAGCAGCATCATCTGGAACAGGTCGTCGCCGAAGCCGTAGTACGGGCGGACCGTCTGGAAGAACACCCCGATGAACACCCCGACCGCACCGGTCAGCAGCCACATCTCGGCCGCCACGCGGGGCCGGGTCCGCAGCGCGACGACCAGCATGACGAAGAGGTGGGAGAAGAAGGTGGCCGGGCTCCACGGGCTGAGGGCGGGGCCGCCGAACGTGCTGGTGAACAGGATCACCCCGACGGACATCCACCACGCGCCGACCGGCCGGAACAGCGTCGTCAGCATCGGCACCCCGACGAGCAGCGCGGCGAGGACGCCGAACGGGCCGCCCTCGTGGCCGAGCGTCGCGAGCATGACCATGCCGGTGAAGGCGATGAGAGCGGCGTGCGGCAGCCAGCGGGTGTACCGGGCGGCGCGGCCCGGCAGCAGCCGCACCAGCCGGTGATCGGCGGCGAGCGGCGGCAGCGGCCGGAAGGCGAAGGCGTCGTGAAAGAGGTCCTCGCGCAGCCGGTCGAGGGCGCCTCTGGCTATCCGCATCTCACTGCGCAAGCGGGGCTCATAGGTGTCGGTCACACCATCAACCGTAGGCAAACGGATTCCGTAGGGCGTCCCCATGAATGGGGATCTCCGGGGGTCCTCCTTAAGACGGACGGGCGGCCCCCGGGGAGGGGGTGCCCAGTGCGGCCAGCAGGGCCGCGTACGCGGTGGTGCCCGGTGTCACAGGGGCGTAGTGGCCCACGCCCGGGAGGATCTCCAGGGTGACCTCCGCGCCCGGGTGCCGCATCGCCGCCGCGGCGTAGGAACGGGACAGGGCGACCGGTACGTCGGCGTCGGCGTCGCCGTGGAGGACCGTGACCGGGATGCGGGCGGGGCCCCGGAGGACGGGATCCGCCTGCGGGTAGTGCTGCCCGCCGCCCAGGAAGTCGTCCACCGCGCCCTCGCTCAGCCGCAGCTGCCTCGCCCGGGCGAGGTCGGCGACCGGCGCCACGGCGACGACGGCCTCCACACCCGGCGGGCGAACGATCCCGCTCGCCGCGCACAGGGCGAGGTGCCCGCCCGCCGAATGCCCGACGAGGATGTGCCGTGCGCGCCTGCTGGGACGCACGCGGACGCCCAGGGCACGCATGACATCGTCCAGGGTCTGCGGCCATCCCCCGCCCGCGCCGACGCGGCGGTACTCCGCCAGGGCCACTTCCCTGCCCTGCGCGGCCAGGGCGGCCGCGAGCGGCGCGAGGTGGCGGCGGTCGTACGCCTCCCGCCAGAACCCGCCGTGCAGCAGGGTGACCCGTACGCCGGCCGCCGGTCCGGACGGCAGGTGGAGGTCGACGACCTGGCTGGGATGCTGGCCGTAGGAGACGGTCGCGTCGGGCGGCACGTAGGGCAGGCCGAACAGGGCGTCCTCCTCGGCCGTCACCGCTCCGCCTCCGCCACCACTTCGCCGAGCACCCGCGCGGCACGTTCCGCATCCGCAAAGCGCGTGTAGAGCGGCGTGAAGCCGAACCGGAGGACGTCCGGGCGGCGGAAGTCGCCGACGACGCCGCGGCGGATGAGCTCCGCCATGACCTCACCGGCCCCCGGCCCGTACCGCAGCGACACCTGGCTGCCCCGCTCCCCGTGCGCCCGCGGCGTCACGGACACGACGCGGCCCTCCGGCACGTACGCGCCGACGCAGCGCAGGAAGAAGTCGGTGAGGGCGAGGCTCTTGGCGCGGACGGCCGAGAGGTCGACGCCGTCCCAGACGTCGAGCGCGGCGTCGAGAGCGAGGAGGGAGAGGATCTCCGGGGTGCCGACACGCCCGCGGACGGCGCCGTCGGCGGGTGCGTAGGCGGGGTCCATGGAAAAGGGATCGGCGTGGGAGTTCCAGCCGGGCAGGGGCGAGTCGAAGCGCTCCTGCAGGGCGCGCCGCACGTAGAGGAACGCGGGCGCGCCGGGGCCGCCGTTGAGGTACTTGTACGTGCAGCCGACCGCGAAGTCCGGCCCGTCGGCGTCGAGATGGACGGGGAGCGCGCCCGCGCTGTGGCACAGGTCCCACACGGTGCGGGCGCCGGCGGCGCGCAGGGCAGCGGTGGTGCCGGGGAGGTCGTGGAGGCGGCCGGTGCGGTAGTCGACGTGGTTGACCAGGGCGACGGCGGTGCGGGGGCCGGCCTCGCGGGCCATGTCCGCGGCGTCGACGGCACGGATCCGGCAGCCGGTCATGCGGGCGGCGGAACGGGCGATGTAGCCGTCGGTGGGGAAGGTGGCGGCGTCGACGAGCACTTCGTCCCGCGACCCGGTGTCCCTCAGGCGGATCGCCGCCACCACCGCCTTGAAGACGTTGACGCTCGTGGAGTCACCCACGACGACCTGTCCTGGGGTGGCTCCGATCAGGGCGCCGACGCGGTCGCCGACGCGCTCCGGGGCCGTCCACCAGCCGGATTCCTCCCAGGAGCGGATGCCCAGCCGCCCCCACTCGCGCCCGACGACGTCGGCGAGGCGGCCGGCGACGCCGCGGGGCGGGGCGCCCAGCGAGTTCCCGTCGAGGTAGACGACGGTGTCGTCCAGGTCGAACTCGGCGCGCTTGGCGGCCAGTCCGTCGGCCGCGTCGAGAGCGGCGGCCTCCTTCACCAGGGATATGTCAGACACGGCTGCGCGCCGTCCACAGCTCCGGGAACACGCTCTTCGTCGCCCGCTTCTCCAGCCAGGCCACCCCCGGCGAGCCGCCGCTGCCCACCTTCGCGCCCATGGCCCGGCGCGTGGCCACCAGGTGGTCGTTGCGCCAGCGCCACACGAGCTCGGCGACCTCCGTCAGCGCCTCCCCCAGCCGGCACTCCTCACTGCCCTGGTCCCCGGCGTATATCCGCTCCCAGACCGCCTCGACCGCCGGGTCCGCCGCATACCGCTCCGAGACGTCGCGTTCGAGGACGGCCGCGGGTATCTCGTGGCCACGGCGCGCGAGATGGCGCAGCACCTCGTCGTACAGGCTCGGTGCGTAGAGCGCCTTCTCCAGCTCGGCGTGGATCTGCGGCGCGCCCTGGTGCGGCACGAGCATGGCCGCGGACTTGTCGCCGAGGAGGAACTCCAGCCGCCGGTGCATGGCCGACTGGAAGCCGGACGCGTCGCCCAGGGCGGACCGGAAGGCGTTGAACTGCGCCGGGGTGAGGTGCGCCAGCGGCTCCCAGCTCGCGTTGAGGGACTTCAGCTCGTACGTGGAGCGCTTGAGGGCGGCCATCGCCACCGGCAGATCGTCCTCGCGCAGGGCGCGGGCGGCGGTCTCCCACTCGTGCACGATGACTCTGAACCAGAGCTCCATCACCTGGGTGGTGACGAGGAACGCCATCTCCCCCGGATCGTCGGAGAGGGGCTCCTGAAGATTGCTGAGCACCGAGGCCCGCACGTAGTCCTCGTACGGGGTGGTGCCGGTGAAGTGCAGGTTGGGTGCGGTGTCCTGTGGGTCGGAAGTCATCTCGTCTCCCCTGCCGTCGCTCCCGGGTTCGCCGGGCCACTGGGGCGATCATCCGGGCCGGTGGGTGGTGACGGCAAGGGTTGTTATGAACGTGGACCACGCTGCGGTCGAGACGGCTATGACGGGCCCGTCAGGGTTCTTGCTGTCCCGGACGGGAACGACGCCGGACGAGGCGAGGGCGGGGGCCCATTCCACGCACAAACCGCCGTTTGCTTCGCTGTAGCTGGACTTCTTCCATGGGGTGTTCATGGGTGTACGCCTCCATGACGTGTCGAATGAGGGAGACCGAATCTTCGCGCGAGAGGGCGTCGGTACGCAGCAGCTCGTACGCCGCGCGCGCCTCGGCAACTGCTTCTGCCGAGTCATCCACCTGCCCGCGCGTATACGTCTCCTCGTACAGGACCTGGGTCCCGTCCCCAGCGGTCACCAACGTAAAGGGGGCTCCCCGCACCGCGGTCCCGGCGGAGATCGGGAACACTTGCAACGTGATGTGCGGGGACTCGGACGCGGCCACGAGGTAACGCAACTGGGCCCGCATGACATCAGGGCCACCCACAGTGGCCCACAAGGCGGGTTCGTAAAGGATCACCGACAGCGACAGGGGATCGGCGCGTTCGAACACCTCACGGCGCTGGATGCGCTTCTCGACCCACGCTTGGATTCGTTCTGCCGATTCTTGCCGATGAGCAGCCCGGAACACTGCTTCGGCATATTTCGGGGTTTGCAGGATGCCCGTTACACGCGTGGTCGAGTAGTCGCAGATGGCCCGTGCTTCGCGCTCAAGCCGGAGGTACGGAATGAACCACATCGGGTTGCCCCACTCGACCGCCCTTCGCCGCATCCGCGCGTAGACCCCGGGCGTGCCGAACACCACGTCACACTGCTTGGCAAACTGCGCGGAGGCGAGCTGCCGCCCCGTCTCAACCTTACTGACGTAGGGCTGCTGGAAGTGCAGCTCGTCCGCCAGCTTCGCCTGGGACCACCCTCGCGATTCGCGCGCGTGTTTGATCTCCTCGCCGAAGGTCACGACCGGTGACTCGTACCCCTCGCCCATGCACCCAACCCCCCGCATTCCAAAGGCGTTTGGCATGCAAAATAGTCTTCTCCGCGGCGCCGCGTGGGTGGAATCTGAGCCTCACGGTTGATGCCCACCCGTCCGGGTCGGGACACACGGAGGATCGAACAAAATGACGGTTGCTGTGCCGCATTCGAGCGGCCCGCCTCTCTGCCCGACACCGGAGGAGTGCCCGGTGTGCCGCCTCCTGGCCCGCGCCATCAGGGGCGCCGAGAGACGCGGCGACGCGGAAGCCGTGACCGACTACAACGCGGCACGGGACAAACACCAGGCGCGGTATCCCCATAAGTTCGAAGGACCCGCACGGTAAGGCCGCCGGGCAGCCGGAACGCCCCGCACGGGCGGGGCGTTCCGGCCGGTCATCCGCGGCAGCGGGACGTCAGCCCAGGGTGTTGGCCGCCGTCGGGGAGCTGTCGCGCAGGAACGTGGTGCAGCGCTCGTACTCCTCCTGCTCGCCGATCGCCTGGGCGGCGCGCGCGAGGGCGTGCAGGGCGCGCAGGAAGCCGCGGTTCGGCTCGTGCTCGAAGGGCACCGGGCCGTGGCCCTTCCAGCCGCTGCGGCGCAGGGCGTCGAGCCCGCGGTGGTAGCCGGTGCGGGCGTAGGCGTAGGACTCGACGACCCGGCCCGCCTCGAACGCCTCGTCGGCGAGCTGGGCCCAGGCGAGCGACGACGCCGGGTACTTCGCGGCGACCTCGGAGGGGGCCGCCCCGGAGGCGAGCAGCTCGCGCGGCTCCGGGTCGTCGGGCAGGTGGGTCGGGGGCGGGCCCCCGAGCAGGTTCTCGTGAATGGACATGGGCTCCAGTCTGCCCTTCCGCCGCGCTTTGCGTTACCGGGCGCCGAAGGCTTTTCACATCGCGGTCCGCCCGCTCACGCGTCGCCCGGATCCAGCGGCGGGGACGACGCCCCGCAGTGGTACGTGGCCTCCGGGTGGCTGGGCTCCTCTCCCGTGGGCTTGCGCGCCCGCAGGCACGTCGCGCCGACCGTGAACCAGGCCAGGGCCGCGCCCAGCACGAGGGAGCCCGCGCACCAGTACATCGCCTTTCGGAACGTGTCGCCGAACGCCCCGGGGTCCCGGTAGGCGTCCGGGCCCATGCCCACCAGCAGGGGCAGCGCGGCCACGGCGACCAGGCCCGCCGCGCGGGCGGCCGCGTTGTTGATGCCGCTGGCCAGGCCGGCGCGGGCGACGTCCACGGAGGCCAGGACGGTCGCGGTGAGCGGGGCGACGAGGGCCGTCATGCCCAGGCCGAGGACGACGAGCGGGGGCAGCACGTCCGTCACGTACGAGGCGCCGCGGTCGACGCGGACCATGAGCACCATGCCGGCCGCGCACAGCAGCGACCCGGCCGTGAGCGGCAGCCGCGGGCCGATGCGCTGGGCGATCTTCCCGGAGCGGGCCGACAGCAGCAGCATCAGCACCGTCGTGGGCAGCAGCGCCGTCCCCGCCGCGAGCGCCGACCAGCCCAGCACGACCTGCAGCTGCAGCACCGACAGGAAGAAGAAGCCGCTGAAGGCCGCGTACACGAACACCGTCACGGCGTTGATCGACGAGAACAGGCGGATGGAGAAGATCTCCAGCGGCAGCATGGGGTCGGGTCTGCGGGCCTCCACCCGGCAGAAGGCGGCGCCCAGGAGGACGCCGGCGACCGCGGGGCCGATCACCCAGGGCGAGGCGCCCTTGTCGGGGGCGGCGATCAGCGCGTACGTCACCGCTCCGAGGGCGAGCGCGCCGAGGGCCGCGCCGAGCACGTCGAAGCGCCCGCCCGCGTTCGGGTCGCGCGTCTCCGGTACGTACTTCACGGCCACGAGCACGCACACCGCCGCCAGCGGCAGGTTGATCAGGAACACCCAGCGCCAGCCCGGCCCGTCCACCAGCCAGCCGCCGACGAACGGGCCGATCGCGGAGGCCACCCCGCCGAGCCCCGACCAGGCGCCCACCGCCGCTGCCCGGTCCCCGGGGCGGAAGACGGCCTGGATGAGGGCGAGCGAGCCGGGGGTGAGCAGCGCGCCGCCGATGCCCTGGAGGGCGCGCGCTCCGATCAGCACTCCGGCGTTCGGGGCGATCCCGCACAGGAGCGAGGCGAGCGCGAACCACACCACGCCGACGACGAAGACCCGGCGCCGGCCGAAGCGGTCTCCCAGCGCGCCGCCCAGGAGGATCAGGCCGGCGAGGGTGAGCATGTAGGCGTTGACCGTCCACTGCAGGCCGGCCAGGTCCGCGCCGAGGTCCCGGCCGATGTGCGGCAGGGCGACGTTGACGACGGTGCTGTCGAGCATCGCCATGCCCGAGCCGAGGACGGCGGTGAGCAGCACCGCGCGGCCCGTGGCGGTGCCCATGCGCACCTCGGGGCCGCTGCCGGCGGGCGCCCGCCCGGTTTCCGCGGCGGGCACCGGCGGGGGCGGCTCGGGGCCGGGCCCGCGCGCGGGTTCCGGGGCGGAGTCGCTCATGGCGCGATCATCCCCCGGGGCGGCGCGGGCGGCCACGCGAAAAGGGCCCGGCGTCCGCTCGGAGAGCGGGCCGGGCCCTTTACGGCAATGCCGGGAGGCCTTACTTCAGCTTCGTGCCCGTGGAGCGCAGGTCGGCGCACGCCTTGGTGACGCGCTCGGCCATGCTCGCCTCGGCCAGCTTGCCCCAGGTGCGCGGGTCGTAGGTCTTCTTGTCGCCGACCTCGCCGTCGACCTTCAGGACGCCGTCGTAGTTCTTGAACATGTGGGCCGCCACCGGACGGGTGAAGGCGTACTGGGTGTCGGTGTCGAGGTTCATCTTCACGACGCCGTTCTCCAGCGCGGTGCGGATCTCCTCCTCGGTGGAGCCGGAGCCGCCGTGGAAGACGAAGTCGAACGGGTCGGCCTTGCCGTGCTTGGCGGCGATGCCGTCCTGGAGCTCGCGCAGGAGCTCCGGGCGCAGGACGACGTTGCCCGGCTTGTAGACGCCGTGGACGTTGCCGAAGGAGGCGGCCAGCAGGTAGCGGCCCTTCTCGCCCAGGCCCAGGGCCTCGGCGGTGCGCTCCACGTCGGCGACGGTGGTGTAGAGGTCGTCGTTGATCTCGTGGGAGACGCCGTCCTCCTCGCCGCCGGTCGGGGTGATCTCGACCTCAAGGATGATCTTGGCCTTCACGGCCTCGGCGAGGAGCTCCTTCGCGATGGAGAGGTTCTCGTCGAGCTTCTCGGCGGAGCCGTCCCACATGTGGGACTGGAAGAGCGGGTTCTGGCCGGCGGCGACGCGCTCCTGGGAGATCGCGAGCAGCGGGCGGACGTAGCCGTCGAGCTTGTCCTTGGGGCAGTGGTCCGTGTGCAGCGCGATGTTCACCGGGTACTTCTTGGCGACGACGTGCGCGAACTCGGCGAGCGCGACCGCGCCCGAGACCATGTCCTTGCTGTACTGGCCGCCCAGGAACTCCGCGCCACCGGTGGAGATCTGGATGATGCCGTCGCTCTCCGCCTCGGCGAAGCCGCGCAGCGCGGCGTGGAGGGTCTGAGTCGAGGTGACGTTGATGGCCGGGTAGGCGAACTTGCCTGCCTTCGCCCGGTCGAGCATCTCGTTGTAGACCTCGGGGGTTGCGATGGGCATCTGTCCGCTCCTTGTGATGTGCGGGTACGGGCGTGGTTCTGGGCCCTGACCTAGGGGGCGACGGTCATCGTCGCCCCCATACTCCCAGACTCCCCGGATTACTCCACATGAGGCTCACGATGCTCATTTGAGCCAGAGCATGCGCAGGGGGTGCGGTTTCACGTGAAACCACACCCCCGACGCGAGATGCCGCGAAGAAACCGCAGGTCAGGACAGGCCCAGGTCTCCGAGCGAGTAGCCCGTGACGTAGCGCAGGCCCGCACCCTCGATCGCGGAGGCGGCCCCGCGGTCGACGATCGTGGCCACCGCGACGACCTCCGCGCCGGCCTCGCGGGCCGCTTCGACGGCGGTCAGCGGGGAGCCGCCGGTGGTCGAGGTGCCCTCGACCACCAGGACGCGGCGGCCCTTGATGTCGGGGCCCTCGATGCGGCGCTGCATGCCGTGGGTCTTCTGGGCCTTGCGGACGACGAACGCGTCCAGCTTGCGGCCGCGCGCGGCGGCGGCGTGCAGCATCGACGTCGCGACGGGGTCGGCGCCGAGGGTCAGGCCGCCCACGGCGTCGAAGTCCAGGTCCGCGGTGGCGTCCAGCATCACCTGGCCGACCAGCGGCGCGGCCTCGGCGTCCAGGGTGATCCGGCGCAGGTCGATGTAGTAGTCGGCCTCCTTGCCGGAGGAGAGGGTCACCTTGCCGTGGACCACGGCCTTGTCCTTGATCTGCTGCAGCAGGGCGTCACGCGTGCTCATGCCCATGAGCTTAGGCCAGGGCCCCCGCGCTCAGGCCGGCGTGCGCCACGTCCACGTCGTGGAGATCTCCAGCGGGTCGATGGGCGTAACGAGGCGGGGCAGGGTGTTCAGGCCGTTGGGCGGGCCCGACTGCGGCTCAACGCAGACGGCGGCCTCCTGCTCGTCGTAGATCACAACCCACTCGGTACGACTGGCCACCTTGAGCTCCAGGGCCCCGGGCCAGGTCAGGGTCACGTCGACGCCGTCGGGCATGCCGAAGCAGTCGTCCCAGGGGCCGGGCAGGGGGTCGATGCGGCGGCCCGTCGGGATGTGGTCGTCGCCGCGCTCCTCCTGCCAGCCGGGGGTGAAGTCGAGGCGTACGTCCTCGCCGGTGCCGAGGTTGCGCAGGAACCAGGGGTGCCAGCCGGCCTGCGCGGGGAAGGAGTCGCTCGCCGCCTCCACGCCCATGGTGAGGGTGAGGGCGCCGGGGGCCAGTTCGACCAGCTGGGTGACGCGGCCGGGGTAGGGCCACGGGTCGGCGAGGTCGTAGGTGAAGACGGCGGAGGTTGCGTCGGCCCGGGCCGTGCGCCACGCCGTGTCCCGGCCGGTGCCGTGGATGGCGTGCGGCGGGTGGTTGACGGGCATCTGGTGGCGCTCGCCGCCGTTGCGGAACTGCCCGAGCTCGATGCGGCCGCACCAGGGCACCATGGGGAAGCAGCCGTACTTGTCGCCCTGGCGCAGGAGTTCGGTCCCGCCGATGCGGAGACTGGTCAGGCGGCAGCCGTGCGCCGGGTCCACCGTGGCTTCGGCCTCGCCGGCCTTGAGGCGGACGGTGCCGTCGTCTGTACGTGCGTCTGTACGTGCGTCACGTGCTTCGTTGGTCACGGACCGAGCCTATGGGGTGACTTGATGGTTCGTCGGGGCGCACGCCGGGTGGGGTCTCCTGCCCTCACCCGCCCCTTCCCGTGACCGGGGCTGCGCCCCGGGCCCCGGTCCGCGCTGAACGCGCGTCGTCCTCGAACGCCGGACAGGCCGGCCGGACAGGCTAGTGGTGCCGACGACGCAGCACGCGCCCCACCACGACCGCCGACGCGAGCGCCACGGCCGCGGCGGGTGCCGCCCAGCGCAGGGCGGTCGCCGTCGCCGAGGCGGCCTCGGGGGCCGGGACGGGGGCGTAGCGGCCGCGGGGCGGCGCGTGGTCGACCTCCTCCGCGCTGCGGCCGATCATCGTGCGGCGGGCGTGCGCGGCCTCGGCCGGCGGCTCGTCGTCGACGTCGTCCTCGTCGAGGTCGTCGGCCAGATCGTCGTCGGCCAGGTCGTCCGCGAGGTCGTCACCGGCCGACGGGTCGAGGGACGAGGGCGGGACGGCCGTGTCGAAGACGCTGCCGCCCTCCAGGCGGGGGCCGTCACCGGCCTCCTCCTCGGCGTCCTCCCGCAGCTCCTCCACCAGCGCGGCGGCGAAACGGTCCAGCAGGCGGCGGGCGGTCGCCTCCGTGGTCTTCTCGTCGAACTCGGCCAGCCGGCCGCCGGTGGCCACCGTCCCGGCGCAGGTCAGCCGCGCGCCGCCGGGCGCCGAGGTCAGCAGCCCGCGCAGCGACAGCGTCACCGTGCCGGTGCCGCGCACCTCGGTGCCCTCGCCGGAGAGTTCGTACGCACCCTCCCGCTCGGTCAGGCGCAGCCGGCCGCGGTAGGTGATGGTCGAACCGCCTATGCGCAGCCGCAGCCGCCCGTCGACGGCCTCGCCCGAGGCGTCGGCGCTGTCCTGCTGCAGGCCGGGGACGCACCGGGCCACCCGCGCCGGGGGCGCGCGGGCCCGGCG
>NZ_JBPQTW010000199.1:0-12667 GCF_051386535.1 Streptomyces sp. URMC 127 | reverse complement strand
CCCCCGGCCACTCCCCCGCCCGCGACCGCGCCGCGCGCGTCTTCGCCGAGGGCCGCCGGGCCGCCTCCACGGCGGGCTCCCTCAGCCGCCACGACACCCTGCCCGGCGGCGGGACCGCGACGCCGGAGGCCGGCCTCACGCACAACTGGTGGGGCGTCTTCCCGCAGCCCGGCACCCACGACGGCATCATGGCGACCCACAGCGTCGACGCCTCCTACCGCGTCTCCGACAGCGAGAACTTCACCTACTCCCCCACCACCAAGGCCCAGAACTCGTGCATGGAGGTCGTCACCGCCTACTGGGAGAGCGGGAACGAGATCTGGGCCTGGGACTGGTGCTCCAGCCCCGGCGGCCCGGCGAAGACCCTCGCCGTCGACGCCGCGTTCCTCGCCACGTACACGAACGGCGCGACCGGGCGCCCCGCCTACAGCGTGCAGCTGGTCCAGGACGACGCGGCCACCAACCAGTGGTCGGCCTACCTCTACAACTACCGCACGGCCGGCTGGGACCTGCTCTTCCGTCAGTCGGGCAAGGACCGCAGCGGCCTGGCCCACGGCTGGGACATGTTCGAGATCTACGCGAGCGTCAACCCGGCCACCGGGACGGGCTACTACTGCACCGAGGCCCGGAACACCGTCTTCGACTCCAGCGCCGTCGCGCTGCGCAGCCGCGGGACGTGGCGGCCCGCCCGGCCGGCCGACTCGCCGTGGACCGAAGCGAGCCCGCAGGGCCGTGACTTCCTCTGCCCGCCCCTGAAGTTCCTCCAGGCGGGTGCCAACGACCACTGGACCGTCCGCCAATAGCAACGCACAGTGACCAACCCGCCGGAACTTCTGAGCGGACGGCGCGGAAAACCGAAGGTGCGCCAGGGGAAGAGGACTACCCGGTCCCGGCCGTCGTCACACGCTGCGTCACCGGAGCGGGGGAGACATCCGCCGATCCGCCCTCCCGCGCCCCGCACGTCCCCCGAGAGTTGGTCCCATGAGCCTCACCACCGCAGGCAAAACCCCGGGCCCCGTCCGTTTCTACCTCGCGTGCGACCACCACGGCTGCACCACGCACACGACCTTCGACCTCGTCATCCCCGACCCCGGCCCCTCGCGCGACGACGACCTGTGGGGGCACCTGCTGCACCACACGCACACCGCCGCTCCCCACATCGAGGAGCTGGGCTGGGCCTACCTGCACGGCAACGGCTACACCTGCCCCACCCACCGGGTCCCGGCCCTGCCCAGCGCCTCCTGACGTACCGTCGGAGCGCCCCCGGTCCCGGCCCCCGGCCGGGGGCCGGGACCGGGCCGGCACACGGCGCCCGCGGGCCCCGCGCCCGGCGGGGCCCCGCGCCAATGGCATGCTGGGCGGCGTGAGCAGACCGGAAATCCACGTCACCCTCGCCCCTGAACTGCACCTCTTCGTCAACTCCGAGCTGCGCCGCGAGCGCGCGCCCCTCGCGATCGACGCCTCCTCCTCCCTGGGGCACGTCGTCGAATCGCTGGGCGTCCCCCTGACCGAGGCGGGGACGCTGCTCGTCGACGGGCGGGCGGTGCCGGTGTCCCACGTCCCCTCCGCGGGGGAATGTGTCGAGGTGCGCGCGGTCGAGCGCCCGCAGCGGGTGCCCGGCGCGCCGCTGCGCTTCCTCCTCGACGTGCACCTGGGGACGCTCGCCCGGCGGCTGCGGCTGCTGGGCGTGGACGCGGCCTACGAGAGCGAGGACATCGGCGACCCGGCGCTGGCCGCCCTGTCGGCGGCCGAGCGCCGGGTGCTGCTCAGCCGCGACCGGGGGCTGCTGCGGCGGCGCGAGATATGGGCCGGGGCCTTCGTCTACAGCGACCGGCCCGACGAGCAACTGCGCGACGTCCTCGGCCGCTTCGCCCCCGTGCTGGCCCCGTGGACGCGCTGCACCGCCTGCAACGGGCAGCTCGCGGACGCCGAGAAGGACCTGGTCGCGGAGCGGCTGGAGCACGGGACGCGCCGCACGTACGACGTGTTCGCGCAGTGCACCTCCTGCGGGCGCGTGTACTGGCGCGGGGCGCACCACGCGCGGCTGGAGGCGATCGTCGAGGAAGCGGTGCGGGAATTCGGCGGCTCCGCGGCCTGAGGGCGGCCCTTGCGCGCGCCGTACCGGTGAGGACCGCGTGACGGAATGTAGCGTGCTGTCCGGAGGACGGTCATGCTCAAAGGATTCAAGAACTTCGTCATGCGCGGCGACATCGTCACCGTCGCCGTCGGCCTGATCATCGCGCTGGCGTTCAGCACGCTCATCAAGGCGTTCACCGACTTCGTCATCAATCCGGTCATCGCCCGGCTCCAGGGCGGCCACTCGATGGGGCTGGGCTGGCAGCTGGGCCGGGCGGGCAACAAGAACACCTACCTGAACCTGGGTTCGTTCCTCTCGGCGGCCGTCTACTTCCTCATCTTCATGGCCGTGGTGTATTTCCTGATCGTCGTGCCGTACAAGCACGTGCAGGCGCGGCGCGGGGTGGTCGTCTTCGCGGAGCCGGGGGCGCTCAAGACGTGCCCGGCGTGCCTGTCGGAGGACCTCCCCGCGGCAGCGGTCAAGTGCCTGCACTGCGGCAGCGACCAGCCCCCCGCCGCCGCGCCCGCCGGGGGCACGGCGCCCGGGGGCCGCTGAGGCTCAGGGCCAGGCGCGGTTGCGGGCCTGGGCGCGGGCGCGGCGCTCCTCGGTGCGGATGCGGCGCTCCTCCGCGGCGCGCCGCACGCCCTCGGCCCGGCGCTCCGCATAGCCGTTAGGCTCCACGACGTGGAAGCACTGGCCGCAGACGTAGCCGCCCTCGGGGCCCTCGATAACCGGATTCAGACAGTCCTTACACAGCATCACGACAGCATTCGGGCCGGGAAACAACGACATGGCCCATTATTCCGCCCGGCCGCCGACGGGGCAGCACTATCCGTTACCTTCAGCCACCCGGAGTAACGAACGCGAGAGAAGATACGACGAAGAGGGCAGCCGGCGGGGGCTGCCCTCTTCGGTGGTGACGGGGCCTCAGCCCATGGCGGCCCGGGTGGCGGGGGCGCTGTCGAGGGGGGTGCGGTCGACGTCTCTGCACAGCGGGACGGCGCCGGCGCCGGCGTTGCCGACGTAGGCCGCCGAGACCCAGGTGTTGCGGTTGCGCAGCAGGTACCAGATGTTGTTGCCGCCGATGGTCTGGGCGCGGACCTTGCACTTCAGGCCGAGCTTGGCGCCGCGGGCCACGGTGCCCCGCACCGCCGAGTCCGTGCTGGGGTACATGCGCTCGTTGACGCCCGAGGCGCTGATGACCTTGCCGGCGGGCTGCTGGGGCACCGGCGGGGCGCCGGGGCCCGAGGCCGCCTGGGCCGAGCCGGCGACCAGCAGCGAGCCCGCCAAGGCGGCCGCAGCGATGGCATCCGTCGAGAACTTCTTGCTGCGGACTGCGAATGTCCTGGGCATGGGGGGCTCCCTGGTCTGCGGAGTGGATGACGCAATGCCGACGTACCACGCCGCGAACTTCTATAAACCAGGGCAATTCGCCCTCACTCTTTCGTGTCTGCGGACCGCTCAGGCGGCTCCTTGCGCGCCCTGCTCGGCTGGACGCGCTTCGGCTCGCCCTTCATCTTCGGGTGCTCCGGCGGATACGGCAGGTCGCCCAGGCCGTGCTCGCGCTCGTCGCGGTCGGCCAGCTCCAGCGCGGCCTCCAGACCGCAGGGCCGGTCGTCCATGCCCGCGTGCACGTCGCCCACGGCCTCGAACCGGGCCGGCATGGTCGCCAGGTCGAAGTCCTCCGGCTCGGCGCCCCCGGTCACCTCCTCCCACGTCAGCGGCGCGGACACCGGGGCGTGCGGGCGGGGCCGCACCGAGTAGGCGCTGGCGATGGTGCGGTCGCGGGCCGTCTGGTTGTAGTCGACGAAGACCTTGGCGCCCCGCTCCTCCTTCCACCACGCCGTGGTGACCTCCCGCGGCACCCGCCGCTCCACCTCCCGGGCGACGGCGATGGCGGCCCTGCGCACCTGGACGAAGGTCCACCGCGGCGCGATGGGCACGAAGACGTGCAGCCCGCGGCCCCCGGACGTCTTGGGCCAGCCGGTCAGCCCCAGGCTCTCCAGGACCTCCCGCAGTTCGACGGCCGCCCGGACGGCGTCGGCGTAGCCGGTGCCCGGCTGCGGGTCGAGGTCGATGCGCAGCTCGTCGGGGTGGTCGGTGTCCGTCCGGCGCACGGGCCAGGGGTGGAAGGTGACGCAGCCGAGGTTCGCGGCCCACACGACGGCCGCGGCCTCGCCGGGGCAGATCTCGTCGGCGTAGCGTCCGCTGGGGAAGGCGATGCGCCCGGTCGGGATCCACTCGGGGAGGTTCTTCGGCGCCCTCTTCTGGAAGAAGGACTCCCCCTGCACGCCGTCCGGGTAGCGCTCCATCGTGGTCGGGCGGTCCTTGAGGGCCCGGACGATGCCGTCGGCGACGGAGAGGTAGTAGCGGGCCAGGTCGTACTTGGTGAAGCCCCGCTCGGGAAAGTAGACCTTGTCCGGGTGCGACAGCCGTACGGTCCGCTCCCCCACGGTGAGCTCCAGCGCCTCCTGTGCCATGCCCCTCACGCTAGAGGGCCGCGCCGCGAGGCGCCTGCGGACGGCTCCGCGGAGAGGCGGCCCGGGGCGGGGGCCCGCACAATCGCGCTCATGGACCTCCCCGTGATGCCCCCGCTGCAGCCGATGCTCGCCAAGCCCGTGGCGGCCATCCCGCCGGACATGCTGTACGAGGCGAAGTGGGACGGCTTCCGGGCCATCGTCTTCCGCGACGGCGCCGACGTCGAGCTGGGCAGCCGCTCCAGCAAGCCGCTGACGCGCTACTTCCCCGAGCTCGCCGAGGTCTTCCGCGAGCAGCTGCCGCCGCGCTGCGTGCTCGACGGGGAGATCGTCATCACCCGCGGGGGGCGCCTGGACTTCGACGCCCTGCTCGAACGCATCCACCCCGCCGCCTCCCGCGTGCGCCACCTGGCGGAGGTCACCCCGGCGAGCTTCATCGCCTTCGACCTGCTCGCCCTGGGCGAGGAGTCCCTGCTCGCGACCCCGCAGCGGGACCGGCGGGAGGCCCTGACCGCCGCGCTGCGCGGCGTCTCCGCCCCCGTGTACGTCGCGCCGGCCACGTACGACCTCCGGACGGCGCACGCGTGGTTCGAGCAGTTCGAAGGCGCGGGGCTCGACGGGATCGTCGCCAAGCCGCCCGGCTCCCCGTACCGGCCCGGCGAGCGGGCCATGGCCAAGGTCAAGCACGAGCGGACGGCCGACTGCGTCGTCGCCGGGCTGCGCTTGCACAAGAGCGGGCCCGTCGTCGGCTCGCTGCTGCTCGGCCTGTACGACCCGGCCGGGCGCCTGCAGCACGTCGGCGTCTGCGCCTCCTTCCCCATGCGCCGCCGCCGGGAGCTCATGGCCGAACTGGAGCCGCTGCGGATGCCCACGGCCGAGGGGCACCCCTGGCAGGACTGGGCCGACGAGGAGGCGCACGCGGCCGGCCGGATGCCGGGCGGCCCCAGCCGGTGGACCGGCACCAAGGACCTGTCCTGGGTGCCGCTGCGGCCCGAGCGGGTGTGCGAGGTCGCCTACGACCACCTCCAGGGCGACCGCTTCCGCCACACCACGCAGTTCCGCCGCTGGCGCCCCGACCGCGCGCCGCACCAGTGCACGTACGCCCAGCTGGAGGAGCCGGCGGACTACAAGCTCGCCGACGTCCTCGCGCTGTGAGGGGCAGCCCCCTGCCGGGCGCCCGGCCTTCGGGCTTCAGAGCGTGCGCAGGGCGGGAAGCAGTTCCCTCTTGGCCCAGTCCAGGTACGGCTCCTGGTGGCCGCCGCCGATCTGGACGAGCGCGACCTCGGTGAAGCCCGCGTCGGTGTAGGCCCGTACGGCCTCCACGAAACGGTCGACGTTGGAGCCGCAGGGGATCGCCTCGGCGACCTCCTCCTTGGTGACGGAGGCGGACGCGGAGGCGAAGGACCCGTCGTGCGGCAGCTCGGAATTGACCTTCCAGCCCAGCCCGAACCAGCGGAACTGCTCGTAGGCCCGCTCCACCGCCGCGCCGTGGTCGGTGTCGTAGCAGACGGGGAGCTGCCCGATCCGGGGCTTCCCGGCGCCGCCGTGGCGGTCGAAGGCCTCCAGCAGCTCCCGCTTCGGCTCCGTCGCGATGACCAGGTCGGCCGCGCCCCCGGCCAGCCGGCACGAGCGCTCGCCCGAGACGGCGATGCCGATGGGCGGGGCGGGCACGGGAACGTCCCACAGCCTGGCGTGGTCGACGTCGTAGTGGGTGCCGTGGTGGTTGACGAGGTCCCCCGCGAAGAGGGCCCGGATGATGAACACCGCCTCTTCGAGCATCTCGTGGCGGACCGTGATGCCGGGCCAGCCGTGGCCCACGACGTGCTCGTTGAGGTTCTCGCCCGAACCGAGCCCGAGCCGGAACCGGCCCTGGGACAGCAACTGGACGGTCGCCGCCTGCTGCGCGACGAGCACCGGGTGATAGCGCATCGTCGGGCAGGTGACGTAGGTCATCAGGGGGATCCGGGACGTCGCCTGGGCCGCGGCACCCAGCACCGCCCAGGCGTTGGGCGAGTGGCCCTGCGAAGCGAGCCAGGGGAAGTAGTGGTCGGAGGTGACGGAGAAGTCGAACCCCGCGTCCTCCGCGCCGACGACGTGCGCGACGAGCTCCCGGGGTCCGGCCTGCTCGGTCATCATCGTGTATCCGATTTGCACCATGCGTCTCGGCTTCCCGGTGAGGGCGCGCCCGTAACTGACGATGTGTCGACAGAGCGATTCACCCCGGTCCCGTTCGGCGTAACCCGACGTGTCTGACGGACCGGCACCTGTCACTGTGTCTGAAATGGACCGATCAGCCAATATGAAGTACGGGGGATCGATGCCATACGAGGCTCGGCGGCACGTCCGGCACGGAAGCCGGCCCCACGGGGGCCGGGCGCCCGCGGCCGGGAGGAAGCGGGCGCTGCGGTGGAGCGCGGCGCTGGTGGCGTCGGTGTGCGTGTGCGCCGCCGCGATGTCCCTGGCCTGGCCGGCCCGGGGGGCGCTGACGGACGACGAGGAGAACCTCGACGCCACGTCCCCGTTCTGGGTCGAGCCGCGGGGGCCCGCGGCCCGCCAGGTGGAGGTGTGGCGGGAGCGGGGGCGCGAGGAGGACGCGAGGGTCCTGCAGCGCATCGCGCGCGAGCCGATGGCGGTGTGGCTGACCGGGGACGACCCGAAGGCGCAGGCCGAGGACGTCACCCGCCAGGCCGAGCGCGCCGGGGTCATCCCCGTGCTGGTCGCCTACAACATCCCGCAGCGGGACTGCGGTCAGTACTCCTCCGGCGGCGCCGCCGACGCCGCCCACTACCGTACGTGGACCGCCCGGGCCGCTGCCGGGATCGGCGCGCGCCGGGCCTGGGTCGTCCTCGAACCCGACGCGCTCGCCCAGTGGGCCTCGGGCTGCGTTCCCGCCGCGGCGGCCAAGCAGCGCACGGCGCTCATCGCCCAGGCGGTGCGGACCTTCAAGTCCCGGCCCGGGGTCTCGGTGTACATCGACGCCGGCAACCCCGGCTGGATCAAGGACCAGAACCTCATGGTGACGGCGCTCACCGAAGCGGGGATCGCGGAGGCGGACGGCTTCGCGCTCAACGTCTCCAACTTCCACACGACGCCCGTCACGCGCGCCTACGGCGACCACCTCTCGGCCCTGCTCGGCGGCGCCCACTACGTCATCGACACGAGCCGCAACGGGAACGGCCCGCTCCCCGAGCCGCCCCGCAAGGAGAAGAAGCCCCAGCAGGAGAAGAAGCCGCAGCAGGGGGCGAAGCCTCCCCAGGGGAAGAAGAAGGACGACCGGCCGCACGCGGGCAAGGTCCGGCGTGCGGCCGGGCCGGTGGACCCCGAGGTACCGGACGCGCTGGACGAACTGCGGGAACTCGACGACCTGGAGGGGGCCGTGGAGGCGGAGACCGGCGGGGCGGACACGGGCGAAGGCGGGCACGTAGGCGAACACGGGGCCGAACAGGAGGACGAGCCCGAGGGCGTGCCCGGGGCCGGACATGAGGCCGGGCAGGAGGCCGGGCACGGAACGGACCACGAAGGCGAGCAGGGCCCCGGCGCCGAGCCCGAGCACGAGCCCGAGTCCTGGTGCAATCCACCCGGGCGCGCCCTCGGCTCTCCCCCGACCACCGCCACCGGAGACCCGCGCATCGACGCCTTCCTGTGGATCAAGCGGCCCGGGGAGTCCGACGGCGCCTGCCGCGGCGCGCCGCCGGCCGGCCGCTGGTGGGCGGAGTACGCGCTCGAACTCGCCCGCGCCACACCGGGGAACTTCACGCGCCCGTCGCTGGAGCCGGGGGAGCCGGAGGTGCCGGTCACACCGCCGGCCGCGCCTGCCGGGACCGCTCCCGGACGCCCGCCCGGCGAGGGCGCCTCGGCGCCGCCTGCCGCTTCCGGCCCGGCGACGGCGCCCGCACCGGTGCCCCCCGCTCCCGTGCCGTCAGCACCCGCGCCCCCGGCACCCCTGCCCTCAACGCCCGCGCAGGTCCCGCCGGCCACGGCCGGCCGGAGTCAGTAGTGCCAGCGCGGCTTGCCGCTGCCGCCGCAGCTGATGAGCCGCCCCTGGGCGTCGTGCGTGCTGGCGCCCACGTCGGCCGTACGGCAGTACTGGCCCGCCTTGTAGCAGTTCCCCGCGCTGGAACGGATCTCGCACGTCGCACCGGCCTCGCGCGGGGCCTGGGTGCGGGCCGGGGTATCAGCCGCGCTCGTGTGCCCGGCGGCCGGCGGGGTCGCGGGCCTGCGGGGCGGCGTCGGCAGGACCGGCGACGCAGCGGCGCTGCGGGACGGCAGGGCGGCCGGGGATGCCGGAAGCGACGGCGAGGAGGAGGGGGAGGGCGACGCCGACTCGGATGCCCGGGCGGACACGGAGGGCGAGGCCTTCTTCGCCGGAGACGCGTCCTCGTCACCGCCGGTGCAGCCGGCCAGGGTGAGGACCCCGGCGAGGGCGATGCCGCAGGCGCCGGCCCAGCGGCGGCGAAAGGCCGGGAGGGATATGCGGGAAGACATGGTCGGGCAACTCCACGATCGGAACGGGCAGGAATCAAGCCGCACTTCGAAATCCGTGATTCCGCTTTTTGCGGGCACGGAGTCCGCTGCCGACACGTGGGGGGAACCGCCTAGGCGCACCCACATTAGCCGTACCCGCCCGGCGCGTGAACCAAGATCCCGGGAAAGGCGAAGGCCCGGCACGGAGGGCTCCGGACCAGCCCCGAAGAGAGCATTCGTCGGCAAAACACAACAACCGGGCACCTTCGGGGAGTCTGGAATGATGGGGCCCGTGGACGAAGAAGTCATCCCGGTGCTTTATGTCGAGAACGCGAGGACGGCGGTCGCGTGGTACGCCCGCCTCGGATTCGCCGAGCAGTGGGAGCACCGTTTCGAACCGGGCCTTCCGGCCTTCGTCGAGGTGGCCCGCGGGCCGGTGCGGCTGTTCCTGTCGGAGCACGAGGGCGATGCCCGGCCCGGCACGCTGGTCTATCTGCGGGTCCGTGATATCGACGCCGTCGCCGCCGAGTTCGGGGTTCCGCCGCGAACGGCCCCGTGGGCGCGGGAGATCGAGCTGCGGGACCCCGACGGAAACCGGCTGCGCGTGGGGACTCCGACCGCCCGTTGACCGAATATCGACGTTTCGGCCCGGCCTGCCCGGGCCGTTCCTCCTCCCGACTTGGAGCTGTTGATCGATGGCACTAGCATCGAACTGGTTGCCTAAGTCAACTGCCGGCAATCGCCCTGCCGCATCAGGAGGAATTACGCATGACCGCCACGGCGCAGCAGTTCCGCACATACGTGGAGCGGAACCTCGACATCCTGGGTGCCGACCCCACCAGGACAGCCGTCGTCCACCACGACCGCCGCGTCACCGCCGGTGAACTCGGCGACCTCGTCCACCGGATGGCCCGCGCGCTGCGCGAGCGGGGCGTGGAGCGCGGGCAGGTCGTCACGCTGCTCAGCGGCAACCTGCCGGAGACGATCGCCGCGCGCTACGCGGCCAACCTCATCGGCTGTGCGGTCAACCACCTCTACAACAAGCTGTCGGCCGACGTTCAGGCCACCATCATGCGCGACGTGGAGACGCGCGCCCTCATAGCCGACCCCGCCTACGCCGGGCGGGCGGCCGAGCTGGCGGAGCTGACCGGCGTGCAGGACGTGCTCCTGCTGGGGCCCGGCACCGTGGGCACGGACCTGCTGGAGCTGTCCGCCGCGCAGCCGGCCGAGCCGCTGTCGGGTCTCGCCCGTCCCGAGGACATCTGCATGATCCGCCACACCGGCGGCACCACCGGCCACCCGAAGGCCATCTGCACCGCCTTCGAGCGGCTGCCCGGCTTCCAGGACGACGTGGACGAGATCCTGGAGCCGGAGGGTGCGAGCGACGACGGGATGCGGCAGCTCGTGTGCACGACGCTCGCGCACGCCGCCGGCCTGCTGGCCGACGTCACCCTGCGCACGGACGGCGGCACGGTCGTCCTCCTCGACGACTTCGACGCGGCGGAGGCGCTCGCGGCGATCGAGCGCGAGCGCATCACCCACATGTTCCTGCTGCCGCCCCTGCTGTACCAGCTGATGGACCACCCCGACGCGGACCGCACCGACACCTCCAGCCTCCGCAACGTCACCTACGGCGGCTGCCAGTCCTCCCCCGCCCGCCTGGCCTCGGCCGTGCGCCGCTTCGGCCACGTGCTGACGCAGTTCTACGGCCAGAACGAGGCCGGCGGGATCAGCGTGCTCGGCCCGCAGGACCACGACCCGGACAACCCGGCGCGGCTGCGCACCGCCGGCAAGGCCATGAACGGCGTCGAGATCGCGATCCGCGACGAGTCCGGCCGCGACCTGCCCGCCGGGGAGCACGGCGAGGTCTGCGTGCGCTCCGCGCACATCATGACCGGCTACTGGAAGCAGCCCGAGCTGACCGCGGAGGTCCTGCGGGACGGCTGGCTGCACACGGGTGACATCGGCTTCCTGGACGACGAGGGCTACCTGACCATCGTCGACCGGCTCAAGGACATGATCGTGGTGGTCGGCGGCCACGTGTACACCACCGAGCTGGAGGACCTGCTCAACACCCACCCGGAGGTGCTGCAGAGCGCCGTCTTCGGCGTCCCGGACGCCAACCGCATGGAGCAGGTGTACGCGGCCGTCGTGCGCGCCCCCGGCAGCGAGCTGGACGAGAAGGAGCTGCGCGAGCTGGTGCGCAACGAGCGCGGCGCCATGTACGAGCCCGCCCACGTCTCGTTCATCGACGCCCTCCCCCTCACGGACGCCGGCAAGCCGGACAAGAAGCTGCTCCGCCGCGAGGCGGAGGCCGAGGCGGCGACGGCGCGCTGACCGGACGCGCGAGGGGGCCGGCTCGCGCACCCGCGGCCGGCCCCCTCGCGCAAAACCATTGGGTCGTACCGCTCCTTGTGAGCAAGAATCCCCTGGCATGCCCTGACCAGGGACAACCTTCGGCCCTCACCCGGAAAGCCGCACTTCGTACCCATGCAGTTCCAGCCGACCGACGTCGTCGCCCGCGTCACGTTCCGGAGTCCGTCCGCGGATTCCGCGGACGCGGCCCTGCGGGAACACCGCCCGCTCGTGAACGAGCTCCGGCCCCTGGCCGTGGAATCCAGGGCCGTCGATCCCGGCGACGCCGGTGCGGGCTTCACCGTCGAACTCCTCCTGACGCTGCCCGCGCCGGAGTGCGACGACGTCGGCGAGGTGCTGCGCGCCGCCGCGGCGCCCCTGCTCGCGCGCCTGGGCTTCGACGCCGGGAAACTCGATGTCGACGCCGAAGACCGGGACGCCGTCGTGTGGGCCGACGACGGCGCGTGGCCGGACGGTGTGACGGACTGCGGCGCGTCCGTGGTGGCTCTGCGGCTGGGACGCGATCCGGACGAGCCCTACGAGCTGGTACCCGAAGGGGGACCGCTCACCGGCGCGCAGGTCCGGGAGCTCATGGCGACGCTGAGCTCCCTGTCCGGCAACGAGCAGCGCTGACGCCGGAGCGCGCTCAGGGCGCAGCGTCCAGCGCGGGCGCGTCCGTGGCCGCTTCCGCGCGCAGCTGGGCGGCGACCGCGTCCGTCCGAGCCCGCAGGGCGAGGACGCGGTCGCCGGTCTTCGTGCCCCGCAGCGGGGGCTCGGCGGGGAGGACGGGCACGCCCTTGGCGCGGGCGGTGAGCACGAGGCTGTGCATGACCTCGGCCTGCTGGGCCAGCAGGGCGGTGCTGAACATGTTGGCGCGCAGCGTCTTCTTCATGCCGAGCGCGCCCCGGTAGGTGATCTCGCAGGCGACGTCGACGGTCTCCAGCCGCTGCTCGCCCGCCTGCTCCAGCGCCGCGAGCATGACGGACGCGAGGCCCTCGACCACCTTGGTGACGACCCACTTGCGCCCGGGGAGCATCGGCAGCAGGTCGCGGATCCGGTCGACCTCGGCGTCGAGCGCCTCCGTGGTCATGGCGCTGAACGCGTCGTGCAGCTGGAGATGGACGACCTTGTCCCAGGGGATGTCCTCGCCGTCGAAGCCGACCGACTCGGGCCCGAAGCGCAGGGCGCCGATGGCGTCCAGCGGGCGCAGCGCCCTGGCGGTGACGGCGGGCACCTTGGGGTGGCGGCAGATCAGGGCGCCGAGGGAGAACTCCCACTGCGCGGGGGCGGGGGC
>NZ_JBPQTW010000198.1:0-12815 GCF_051386535.1 Streptomyces sp. URMC 127 | reverse complement strand
AGGGCGTCCAGGGGGACGGCGGGGTCGGCGAGGGCCTCGGGGTCCAGGGGGGCGCCGGAGCGGATGAGCTTCTGGACGGGTTCCGTGACGTCCCACACATTGACGTTCATCCCGGCGAGGAGGCGCCCCTCGGAGAGCCAGAAGGCGATGAACTCGCGCTTGCCGACGTCGCCGCGGCAGACGACCTGGTCGTAGGAGCCGGGCGGGGCGTAGCCGGAGTACTCCAGGCCGACGTCGTACTGGTCGGAGAAGAAGTAGGGCACGCGGTCGTACGCGATCTCCCGGCCGAGCATGGCGCGGGCGGCGGCCGGGCCCTCGTGGAGGGCGTTGGCCCAGTGCTCGACGCGCAGGCGGGTGCCGAGCCACGGGTGCTCGGCGGCGGCGACGTCGCCGGCGGCGTAGATGTCGGGGTCGGAGGTGCGCAGGGAGGCGTCGACGGCGATGCCGCCGCCGTCGGCGCGGTCGACGAGGGCGAGGCCCGCGGCCTCGGCGAGGGCGGTGCGGGGGGCGGCGCCGATGGCGGCGAGGACGGCGTGGGCGGGGTGCTCCTCGCCGTCGTCGGTGCGGGCGGCCAGCACCATGCCGTCGTGGCCCGCGATCTCGGTGAGGCGGGCGCCGAAGTGGAAGCGGACGCCGTGCTCGCTGTGCAGGTCGGTGAAGAGCTGGCCGAGCTCGGGGCCGAGGACGGGGTGCAGCGGTGTGGGCTCGGGCTCGACGACGGTCACCTCGGCACCGTAGGAACGGGCGGCCGCGGCGACTTCCAGGCCGATCCAGCCCGCGCCGGCGATGACGAGGTGGCCGTTGTCGCGGCCGAGGGAGGCGAGGACGCCGCGCAGCCGCTCGGCGTGGGCGAGGCGGCGCAGGTGGTGGACGCCGGCCAGGCCGGTGCCGGGGATGTCGAGGCGGCGCGGCTCGGCGCCGGTGGCGAGCAGCAGCTTGTCGTAGTGGACGCAGGTGCCGTCGCCGAGGCGGACGGTGCGGCCGGCGCGGTCGAGGTGGACGGCGGGCTGGCCGAGGTGCAGCTCGATGTCGGCCTGGGCGTACCAGGCGGGCTCGTGGACGAAGAGGCTGTCGCGGTCGTCCTTGCCCGTGAGGTAGCCCTTGGACAGGGGCGGGCGCTCGTAGGGGTGTTCGCGTTCGTCGCAGATGAGGATCACCCGGCCGGTGAAGCCCTCCGCGCGGAGGGTCTCCGCGGCCTTCGCCCCGGCCAGGCCCCCTCCGACGATGACGAACGTCTGGTTCGCGTCGACCACTTGCTGCCTCCTCGCTGCCGCGCAGTGCGTCTGCGCTGCGTCTGCGGTGAACCGCCCCCGCCCGGGATCGCCCGTGCAGAGGTTGCCGCACGGGGGCCGCCGCCGGAAGAGGGACTACCCCGGACGGGTCAGTACCCGCAAGGTGTGGGGGAAGTCCCGGGATTCTGTGGACGTTCGGTCACCCTTCGGTCACCGGATCTGCCCGGGATCCGCTCCGGTGACCACCGGAGCGGATCCGGTCCCGCCGCCCGCTTTGCCGTCCTGCTACGGGGCCTCCGCCGCGCGGCCGCCGGTGAGACGGGCGAGCAGGGACCGCGCGGAGACGTCGGTCAGGGCGGCGATCTGGTCGACGACGGCGCGCAGCCGGCCGGCGTCGTCCGTGGCGGCGGCGTGGAGGGTGCGGAACTGGGGGTCGAGGCCGTCGGGGGCGCGGGCGGTGAGGGCCTCGGCGAGCTCGGCGATGACGACGCGCTGCTCGGCGCGGAGCTTCTCCTGGTCCTCGCGCTGCATGACGTACCGGTCGGCGACGGCCTTCAACACCGCGCATTCGAGGCGGGTTTCGCGGGGGACGACCAGCTCGGCGCGGTAGCGGGTGAGCCGGCCGGGGCCCCACGCGGCGCGGGTGGCGGTCTCGGCGGCCAGGCAGAAGCGGCCGATGAGCTGGCTGGTGGCGTCCTTGAGGCGGGCCTGGGCGACGGCCGAGCCGTCGTAGCCGTGCGGCCACCACTCCTGCTCCAGGAGCCGCTCGGGCTCGGCGAGGAGGACGTTCGGGTCGAGGTGGCCGGCGTGCAGGCCGTCCTCGACGTCGTGGACGGAGTAGGCGACGTCGTCGGCCCAGTCCATGACCTGGGCCTCGAAGCTCTGCCGGCCCTCGGGGGCGCCCTGCCGCAGCCAGCTGAAGACGGGCACGTCGTCGGCGTAGACGCCGAACTTGCGGGAGGCGGGGTCGGTGGGGTGGCCGCCGCGGGGCCAGGGGTACTTGGTGGCGGCGTCGAGGGCGGCCCGGGTGAGGTTGAGGCCCACGCTGACGAGCGCGCCGGGCTCACCGGGATCGCCGCCGTCGCCGGCGGGCACGAACCGCTTGGGTTCGAGGCGGGTGAGCAGGCGCAGCGACTGGGCGTTGCCCTCGAAACCGCCGCACGGGCCCGCGACTTCGTCGAGCGCCTGCTCGCCGTTGTGGCCGAACGGGGGGTGGCCGAGGTCGTGCGCGAGGCAGGCGGCCTCGACGAGGTCGGGGTCGCAGCCGAGGGCCGCGCCGAGCTCCCGGCCGACCTGGGCGCACTCCAGGGAGTGGGTGAGGCGGGTGCGGGGGCTGGCGTCCCAGGCCTGGGCGCTGACGCCGGGGGTGACGACCTGGGTCTTGCCGGCGAGGCGGCGCAGGGCGGCGGAGTGCAGCACGCGGGCCCGGTCGCGCTGGAAGGCGGTGCGCCCGGGGCGTTTGTCGGGCTCGGGGGCCCAGCGCTCCAGGTCCTGCTCGTCGTATCCGGCGATGGGGGGCTGCTCGCCCGCGGTGCGTGCCGTTCCGTTCATACTCCCGACGGTAACCGCAGGGTGTGACAGCAGCGACGGCGCAGGCGGGGAACCGGACGGGGGCCCGGGGCGTTCTTACCGGTCGACGGGGAAGGTGATCGGCATGGTGCGGGGCCGCGTGCTGCGGGTGCGGGTACGGATGCCGCGGACGCGGCGGGAGCGGCGGCGGCTGCTGTGGGCGGCCGTGGCCGGCTGCGTGCTGGCGCTGCTGCCGGCGACGTGGGTGTACGCGGCGGCGGAGCCGCGGATGCGGACGGTTGCGAGCGTGCCGGCCGCGCCGGTCGCCATGGTCTTCGGCGCGGGCCTGTGGGACGGCGAGCCGTCCCCGTATCTGGCGCACCGCCTCGACGCCGCGATCGAGCTGTACCGCGCGGGCAAGGTCCGCGTGGTGCTGGTCACCGGCGACAACAGCCGCGAGGATTACGACGAGCCGGATGCGATGCGGGCGTATCTGACGAAGCGCGGGGTGCCGGCCGACCGCGTCGTGAGCGACTACGCGGGCTTCGACACCTGGGATTCGTGCACGCGCGCGGCGCGCGTCTTCGGCGTGAAGAAGGCCGTGCTCATCACCCAGGGCTTCCACGTGCGGCGGGCCCTGGCGCTGTGCGGGGCGGCGGGGATCGACGCGTACGGCGTCGGGGTGCCCGCCAGGCACGACGTGACCTGGTACGCGGGCGGTGCGCGGGAGGTCTTCGCCTCGGGCAAGGCGGCGCTGGACGCCGTCGTGCGGCCGGGGCCGCGCTTCCTGGGGCCGCACGAGCCGGGCGTCGAGCAGGCGCTGGCGGAGGCGGACGGGCGGTGACCGGCCGGGCCGGGGCGGGCGCGCCGCCGCTGATCCGGCCGACGGCGCGGGGCGACGTCCCGTACGGCTTCCGCACCAGTGCGGGTACGCCTTCCTTCCCCGGGCGCCGCGCGGATTGAGTACGCCGGGGTCAGGATCACGGCCGTGGCGTACGGCCCACGATCCGCGGCGCATTCCCCTACGCCGTGCCGCGGATATGCCTCTGACCTGGCTGCAGAAATCCACTGTCGACCATATAAAGAGACTGTCGCACCATTCCTGGTCGTGAGGGTTCCTTGGGGCGCCGTTTACACCCCTGCGCATCTTCTGACAGCGTAAGCGCCGCAGTACCGGCCGAAATTCACCGGGACCGGACGTCAGGAGGACAGATGCGCCACGGCACCGCTCTGCGGAGGGACATCGCAGCCCCCGGCACCACCCCTCTCATCGGCATCTACGACATGTACTCGGCATCCATCGCCGCGCAGCACTACAACGGATTCTTCGTATCGGGGTTCGGATTCGCCGCGTCCCACTACGGGCTCCCCGATATCGGTTTCATCGCCTGGCCCGACATGGTCGGCTTCGTCGAACGGCTGCGCCCCGCCTTCCCCGGCCACCATCTGCTGGTCGACATCGACGACGGCTACGTCGATCCCGAGGTGGCGTGCCACGTGGTGCGCCGACTGGAGCGGGCCGGGGCCTCCGGGGTGATCCTGGAGGACCAGCAGCGGCCGCGCCGGTGCGGGCACGCGGACGGAAAGATCGTCCTGCCGCTCGACGCCTACCTGAACAAACTCGAACTGGTGCTGGCCGCCCGGGAGGACCTGCTCGTCGTGGCGCGCACCGACGCGACCGAGGAGAAGGAAATCCTGCGCCGCGCGGCGGCCCTCGCGGAAACGGACGCGGATGTCGTCCTGGTCGACGGGGTGCGCAGCACGGAGTGGATTCGCAAGGTGCGTTCCGTGATCGGTGATAAGCCGCTGCTGTTCAACCAGATCGCGGGCGGGAAGTCGCCGCGGCTTTCCCTGAGCGAGCTCACGGAATTCGGCGTGGACGTCGCCATCTACAGCACTCCGTGCCTTTTCGCGGCACACCGTGCCATCGATGACGCGCTGACCGCGCTGAAGAAGGACGACGGGCGGCTGCCGGACACCTCGGGAGGCGACGAGATCGGGGTCGCGGGCTCCACCCGGCTGCTGGAGCGGAACATCGGCAGGCAGCGCCCGGCCCGGCAGGCGGTCCCGGCGTGATCCCGCGCGCCGCCCTCCTCGCCGTGGGCGTCGCCGGTGCCGTGCTCGCGGGCACCGTCCTGGGCGGCGAGGCCGCGGCCGCCGCCCGCACGCGGACCGAGCCGCAGGATCCGCTCCCCACGGGCCTCGGCCCGTCCAACTTCGGCCTCCTCGTGGTCGACAACTCGCATGCCGACTCCTGGCTGGAGGTCGACCGCACGGCCAACGCGCTCGTCGGCAGCAAGGGCACGGCCGGCAGCGACCACGACGGGGGCGGTGGCGCCATCGACGTGCGCAACCGGGACGTGGGCGGCTCCGCCCAGTCGCAGCCGGAGGGGGGCTGGATCGGCCACACGCCGGACGGCGAGGGCGAGTAGCGCGCGGCGAGTATCGCGCAGCCGGGAGCCGCGGGGGCGTCAGCTCCGCTGCGGCTCCCGGTCGTTTATGGCGTCCACGTACAGCTTGAAGATCTCGTCGTCGTTGACCGGGCTGTACGAGATCTGCGCGCTCTCCTCGCCGTCCGGCCCGCCGCCGTTGAGGCCGCCCAGCACCCCCACGAGGTCGCCGGTGCGCTTCTGCTCGTCGAAGTGGGTGAGCCACGGGCTGCCGGAGGTGCCCGAGACGAAGCCGTCGCAGCGCATCCGCAGCTGGTTGCGCGGTTCGAGGCGGGTGGTCATGGCGGTGCAGCGGATGGCCTTGTCGGCGGGGTCGTCGTCCGCGTCGGGGTAGCCGATGACGGTGACGCGGTTGACGAAGCCGGGGGTGCGGACCAGCCGGTTGGCGCCGGTGACGCGCTCGATCTGGCGGCCGCGGGCGTCGGCTCTGACGGTGGCGAAGGCGAAGTCCAGGTCGGAGCCGGCGCCCGTGTCGCTGCGGCGGGGGTCGGCGAAGACGTGGTCCACGGGCCACACCCCGTACGGCTGCTTGCCGGATCCCGCGCGGTAGTCGGGGACGAACGCGGCGTCGTCGCCGATGGAGCAGTGCCCGGCCGTGACGATCAGGTTGCCCTTGGGGCTGTGCACCACGCTGGCGGTGCAGTGGTGGTCGCGCAGGTCCTCGCCGGCGGAGACGAGCACGCCCACGGACGGCACTCCCTCGAAGTGGCGGGCGCTGCCGGTGACGCGCTGGGCCGCGGGCGCGGCGTCGCCGTTCTCGCCGTCGGACCCGTCCTGCGCGCGGTCCACGCGCGTCGGGCCCCAGAACCGCCGGGCCTCCTCGCTGGACCAGCTGCCCTCCCGGCCGTGGCCTCCGGCACCGCGCGGCACGGCCGCCGCGAGGGTGAGGACATAGAGCCCCGCGAGCACGGCCCGGACCCACCGGGCCCGGCCCCACCGGGAGAAACGCACGAGAACCCCCACCACGTCAGGAAGGTACGGGTCAGGCTAGCCGCCTTGTCCGGCGGACCCGGTGCGCGCCGGGCCTATTTAAGGGATTTCTTATGCAAGGGCCAGCCGTTCGGGGCGGCCGGGCGCCTTTGCGCAGCTCAGACCGCTCGCGCCCCGCGGCTCAGCCGCCCCACTGGTCGTAGCCCAGCTTGCACACCAGCGACAGCACCACCACGACGAGCACCACCCGGACGAAGCCGCTCCCCCGCTTCAGCGCCATCCGCGCCCCCACGGCCCCGCCGGTGAGGTTGAACAGCGCCATGGGGGCGGCGATCTGCCAGATCACGGCGTGCTGGAAGGAGAAGGTGACGAGCGCGCCCACGTTGGTGCACACGTTCACGATCTTCGAGGTGCCGGAGGCCGTCACCAGGTCCATGTGCAGGATCGCGGCGAGGGCGAGCACGAGGAACGTGCCGGTGCCGGGGCCCATCAGCCCGTCGTAGAAGCCGATGCCGAGGCCCGCGACGGCGAGCGCGGCGAGGGCGCGGCGGCGCGAGACCGGCCGGGCGTCCGGCAGCGCGCCCGTGCCGAAGGAGGGCCGCAGCAGCACGAAGGCCAGTACGGCCACGAGGATCGCCATGATCAGGGGGCGCAGGACGGCGCTGCTGATGCTGGAGGCGAAGAAGGCCCCCGCGAAGGAGCCGCCGAGCGCGGCGAGGCCGATGCGCAGGGCGGTGCGCCGGTTGACCGGTGCGCGACGGGTGTAGGTGACGGCCGCGGCCGCGGTGCCGCAGATGGCGACGGCCTTGTTGGTGCCGATGGCGTGCGGGACCGGCACGTGCGGCAGCGCCACCATGAGGGCGGGGAGCTGCAGGAGGCCGCCGCCGCCCACCACGGCGTCGACCCAGCCCGCCGCGGCCGCGGCGAGGCAGAGCACGAGCAGCGTCGTCAGCGATATGTCGGTCGTCACCCCGGCGATCGTACGGGTTCTGCCCAACCGGCTTGCGGAGGACGGCGGTAGCCCGCCTCCGCGCCCGCTGCCCGTCCCGGCGGATCCGCTGTATACGGTCCGGCCGCGCCGGGCAGGGGCGCCCCGCGGGCGGGCCACCGTATCGGGCGAATGCCCGCCCTGCGGCCGCACGCCCTGGCCTACGCTGGTACCCACGAGGGTTACTGACGCGTATGTGCCGGGTGCGGACCGCAGAGGAGCGCAGCAGACGTGACTGGATGGAGCGCGAGGGAGATCCCCGACCAGAGCGGCCGCACGGCCGTGGTCACCGGCGCCAACAGCGGCATCGGCTACGTCACGGCCCGCGAGCTGGCGCGGCGCGGCGCCCGGGTCGTCCTGGCCTGCCGGGACGCGACGCGCGGCAAGGCCGCCGAGGAGCGGGTCCGGGCGGCGGCGCCCGGCGCCGACGTGCAGTTCGCCCCGCTCGACCTGGCGGACCTGTCCTCGGTGCGGGCCTTCGCCGCGGACCTGCCCGGCGACCGGCTGGACCTGCTGATCAACAATGCCGGGGTGATGGCGCTGCCGCAGCGCCGCACGGTCGACGGGTTCGAGATGCAGTTCGGCACGAACCACCTCGGCCACTTCGCGCTGACCGGGCTGCTGCTGCCGCGGCTGCGGGAGGCCGGGCACGGCGCGCGGGTCGTCACCGTCTCCAGCGGCCTGCACGTCCTGGGCACGGTCGACCCGCGCGATCTGAACATGGAGCACCGCTACCGCCGCTGGATCGCCTACGGCCGCTCCAAGAGCGCCAACCTGCTGTTCACGCACGAGCTGGCGCAGCGGCTGACGGCGGAGGGCTCGCGCGTCGTCGCCGTCGCCGCGCACCCCGGCTACGCGGCCACCAACCTGCAGACGGCCGGGCCGCGGATGGAGGGCCGGGACGCGGCCGAGCACTTGGCCGAGCTGGCCAACCGGCTCTTCGCCCAGAGCGCGGAGGAGGGGGCGCTGCCCACGCTGTACGCGGCGACGGCGCAGGACGTCCGGCAGGACGACTACTTCGGGCCGCGCTTCGAGTTCCGCAGTGCGGGGGTGCCTACGCGGCGGGCGGTGCGGGCGCCCTGGACGCGTAACGATCGTGCGAGTGCAGGGCTCTGGGCGGCCTCCGAACGGCTGACCGGCGTGACGTACGACTGGCTGTAGCGGATCCCGCCGGGCCTGCGGGGCCTCACCGCTCGCAGGACTCCAGCAGCCGCCGCGCCCCCTCGCCGTCGATGCGTTCCGCGAGTTCCCGCAGCGGCGCCCCGCCCTCGCGCAGCAGGCCGCTCGCGCGGGAGCGGCGCACGCCCGCGTCGAGCTGGTGCCACAGCAGCGGGTTGGCGACGAGCACCTGCGGGTCGAACTCCACGCGCCGGCCGCCGGCGTCCCGCAGCACCAGCCGCGGCGTCATGCCGTCCGCGCGGCGCACCTGCGTGAGCAGGTCCGTACGGACGCGCTTTTCGCCCAGCAGACCGCGCACGGCGAGCCAGCCGTCGCCCGCGGTGACCTTCTGCGGCAGCAGGACGGCCATGAGGAGCGCCCCCAGGCCGGTCCAGCAGGCGGCCCGCGGCGCGTCGAGCCCGCCGCGGGCGAGGTCGGCGAGGACGAGGACGCCCGCGAGGGCCGAGCCGCAGTACCAGGCGGCCCGCGCCTCGCGCCGCCAGCCGCGGTCGCGGGCGAGAACCGCGCCGCCGGGCGGCTGCGCCTTCGCCCGTGCCGTCCGTGCAACCGGGCCGCCCGCCCGCGCCTTCGAGAGCTGTCGCCGTCCCATGCCGGTGACGCTAGGTCCCCGCGGGGGCGGGCCGTCCGCATTTGACGGGGTGCTGACGCCGCCCGGGCCAACCCTTACGCCCCGCTGACGCAACCCGGCCCCGGCCGTCAAGAACGCGTGAAGATCCCTCCGGAACGCGCCAAGAGGCCGCCAAGGCCGTGCGCAGGCGTGCGGGGCCCGCTGCACGCTGGGCGTCCCACTCACGGAGGTACGAACAGAATGTCCCTGCTCGCGCACGCGCACCAGCAGCCCGAAGGGGCCGGCGAGGAACCCCCGGATACCGGCGCCGCGCGGCCGCCCGCCGAGGACCGGCACCGGCTGACCGCCCCTCAGGGGCTCGCGGCGCTCTCGCTGGACGCCATGGCGTCCGTGGCCTACGGGCCCGAGTCGATCGTCCTGGTGCTGGCCGCGGCGGGCGCGCACGGGCTGGGCTTCACGCTCCCCGTCACCTTCGCGATCGCCGCCCTGCTGGCGGTCCTCGTCGCCTCCTACCGGCAGGTCATCGCGGCGTTCCCGGACGGCGGCGGCTCCTACGCGGTCGCCAAGCGGCACCTCGGCCGGCGCACCAGCCTGGTGACCGCCGCCTCCCTGGTGCTGGACTACGTGCTGAACGTGGCGGTGTCGGTCACCGCCGGCGTCGCCGCCCTGACCTCCGCCTTCCCCTCCCTCTACGCCGACCGGCTGTGGATCTGCCTGGCCGTGCTGGCCCTGGTGACCGGGGTGAACCTGCGCGGCATCGTGGAGTCCGCGAAGTGGTTCATGGTGCCGACCGCCGTGTTCGTCGGCTCGATCCTGACGATGATCGTGGCCGGGCTGCTGCGGGACGCACCCGCCAGCACCGAGGCCGCCGCCGGGCACGCCTCCGTGCTCGCCGGGAACGCCACCTCCGTGGGTGCCCTGCTGCTCCTGAAGGCCTTCGCCGCCGGCTGCTCCGCCCTCACCGGCGTGGAGGCCGTGGCCAACGCCGTGCCGGCCTTCCGCGCCCCGGCGCAGCGCCGGGCCCAGCGCACGGAGGTCGCGCTGGGCGGCCTGCTGGGCGTCATGCTGACCGGCCTGGCGGTGCTCATCGGCCGCTTCCACCTGCAGCCGGCCGAGGGCGTCACCGTCCTCGCGCAGCTCGCCGACGCCTCGCTCGGTCACAACTGGGCCTTCTACGTGGTGCAGTTCGCGACCGTCGTGCTGCTGGCGCTGGCCGCGAACACGTCCTTCGGCGGCCTGCCCGTCCTGATGGCCCTGCTGGCCCGGGACAACTACCTGCCGCACGTCTTCGCCCTCAAGGCGGACCGGCAGGTGCACCGGCACGGCGTGCTGGCCCTCGCCGCGGTCTCCGCGCTGCTGCTGGTCTTCTCCGGCGGTGACGTCAACACGCTCGTGCCGCTGTTCGCGATCGGGGTGTTCGTGGGCTTCACGATCTGCCAGGTCGGCATGGTGCGGCACTGGCGGCGGGAGCGCTCCGCGGGCCGGCGCGGCAAGGCGCTCCTCAACGGCTTCGGCGCGCTGCTGACGGGCGTGTCGGCCGTCGTGGTCACGGCCACGAAGTTCGAGGAGGGCGCCTGGCTGATCGTGCTGGCGCTGCCGCTGCTCGTCCTGGCCTTCGAGGCCGTGCACCGCTCGTACGGGCGGATCGGCGAGCGGCTGGGGCTGGGCCGGGTGCCGGAGCCGCCGCGCCGCTGCCACAGCGTGGTCGTCGTGCCCGTCTCCTCCCTCTCCCGGCTGACCAGCAAGGCGCTGACCGCCGCGGTGTCCCTCGGCGACGAGGTGGTCGCGGTGACCGCCGTCCAGCCCGACGCGGAGGGGGCGCGGGCCGCGGAGTCGCTGCGGCGCGACTGGGAACTGTGGAACCCGGGCGTCGACCTGGTCGAACTGCCCGCGCCCACGCGGGCCCTGGGCCGCCCCATCGTCGCCTACGTCCAGGAGCTCACGGACCGGCACCCCGACAACCGCGTCACCGTCCTCATCCCCGAGGTCGAGCCCGCGCACGTCTGGCAGCGGCTGCTGCAGAACCAGCGCGGCGCGGTCGTGGCCCACGCGGTGCGCCGCGACACGGACGCGGTGATCTGCCGCCTCCGCTTCCGCATCGGCGCGGAACCGGCCCGTGGAGCGGCCACGGGCCGGTAGTGCGCCCGCCGTACGGCTGCTGACGGCGCGTCCGCCGTACGGCTGCTGACGGGGTTCATGCCCACGGCAGCGGTAGGAGTGAGGCGGCGAACGCCGCCCCCGCAGTCTCCCGGGGTCACGCCCCGGGAGACTGCAAAACCGACGGCTGCCGCGGCGCGAGCTGCTGCCGGTGGCCGCCGCGCAGCAGGGCCGCGCCCAGCGGCGTCAGGGTGTGCATCACCGCGCTGCCGTTGCGCAGCGTCAGCACCAGCCCCGCCTCGCGCAGCACGCCCGCGTGCTGGCTCGCCGAGGCCGCGGAGACGCCGACGCGGCGAGCCAGTTCGCTGGTGGTGCAGCCGCCGCCGATGGAGCCGAGCACCGCCGAGCGGGTGTGCCCGACGAGCTTGCCGAGCGAGCGCGGCGCGGTCTGCACGGCGGGCGCGGACTCCGACATGTGCCGGGCGGGGTAGACGAGCACCGGCGTGAGGTCGGGGTCCCGGTAGGTGACGGGCGTGCGCCGGCAGAAGAAGGACGGAACCAGCAGCAGCCCGCGGCCGCCCAGGTGCACGTCGCGGTCCACGGGGTAGTCGGCTTCCAGGACCGGCGCGCGCCAGCGCATCATGGGCGGCAGCGAGGAGAGCAGGGCGTCCGCTCCGCCGTCCAGCAGGGCCCGGCCGCGCACGGCCCGGTCGGCCTCGATCTGGGCCTGGATGTGCTGCCAGTAGGGTGCTATCGCGGCCTCGTGGTAGGCCTGGAGCGCGCCGGTGAGCTTGGCGAAGGCGCGGTCGTCGCCCTCGGCCATGGATCGTATCCAAGCGGGGAGCGTCCGGGCCGTGGCGAGCCGGCCGAGCTCGCGGTGCACCCGCTCGCCGGGCGTCTCGCGCAGCGCCTGCATGCCGGAGTCGAGTCCGAGTACCCCTTCGGGGGGTGTGAGGAAGTCCGGAAAATACCCGCGGGACGGCACCAGCGGGGCGAGAAGCCGAGTTTCACCATTCAACCGGGCCCGGGTTTCCGAGCGCCAATCCCCGAAGATCGACTCGCCTTGTTTGTCCCGGAGCCGGTGGAGGCTCAATACGGTTTCCCAGAGTGCGTCCGGGTCTCCGGCCAGGCGCAACCGGGCCAGATCGAGTCCAGTGAAATGGACGCGCAGCACCAAACCCCCACATGAGACATCCGCAACCACCCCCCGCTCACTGAGTATGCACACCGATACGAGCTGTTACCACGCCCTTTTGGCCACAGTTGAAAGGACTCGCGGCGAACGTGGGGGAAGCGAAATGCTATTCACGCACTCGGGGCCGCCCCCGCTCGTTCCCGTGGGGGGTGGCGAGCGAAAAAGCGGCCGCTGAGTATGCGAGTTGCCGCCCGAGCCGATGCGGGCGGCAACAACTCCCGGTGGGGGAGTAAAGAGGGGCGGCGCTCCCGCACGAGCGCCGCCCCTTCGCCGTGCCGGGCACAGAGAACCCACAGGTCGGGCACATCTCGGGCGCAGGTTCACCACAGGACGACCACGCGCCGGTAACCCGTCCGTCATGTGCCGGAGACACTCCCGCCCCACCGCGCGCCTCACGCGCCCCAGCGGAACGACGGTTTCCGGCCAACGGGGGTTCCGCTCGGGGGCCTTGGTCCGTACCGGACGGTCAGTGCGACGGGACCGTACGGGCGGCTCAGCGCGAAGAGAGCGGCACCCGTGCGAAGGGGCGGCCCCCATGCGAAGGGGCGGCCCCCCGCACGGGTGCCGCCCCCAGGTGCTGGAGCCGCCGCCGGGGCTGAGGGTCGGGGTTCGCCCTGGCGGCGGCTCCAGCACCTGGGGGGGGGGGGGGGGGGGGGGGGGGGGGGGG
>NZ_JBPQTW010000197.1:0-12876 GCF_051386535.1 Streptomyces sp. URMC 127 | reverse complement strand
CGCGCCACCACCCGCCGTCCCGTCCGCGCAAAGGAACAGAAGGAGGGCTGTCATGACGAAGCGTCCGCCGAGGACGGTCCGTGCGGCGAGAGCCGCACTGGCCGCGCTCCTGACCACCGCCGCGATGGCCGGAGCCCTGCTGGCGGCCCCCGCCCCGGCAGGCGCCGCCCACCAGGCCCCGCCCGCCGCGCGCGGGCACGAGCGCACACAGGCCGCCCTGGAGGCCGCCGTCAAGGCCGGCGTCCCCGGCGCCATCGCCCTCGCCCGCGGCGCGGGCGGCACCTGGCGCGGTACCGCCGGCGTCGCCGACCTGCACAGCAAGCGCCCCCGGCTGCCGTGGGAGCACTTCCGCGCCGGCAGCATCGTCAAGCCCTTCATCTCGACCGTCATCCTCCAGCTGGAGGCCGAGCACCGGCTCGCCCTCGGCGACACCGTCGAGAAGTGGCTGCCGGGCCTCGTACGCGGCCACGGCAACGACGGCCGCAGGATCACCCTCCACCAGCTCCTCAATCACACCAGCGGACTGCACGACTACACCGACGACCCGGAAGTCCTGCGGAACCTCACCACCACCGCGTTCTTCCAGCACCGCTACGACACCTGGACGCCCGAGCGGATCGTGCGGACCGCGACGGCCCACGCGCCGGACTTCCCGCCGGGCACCCGCTACTCCTACAGCCCCACCGGCTACGTCCTGGCCGCCCTCGTGATGGAGAAGGCGACCGGCCGGTCCTACGAGGAGGAGGTGCAGCGCCGCATCATCGCGCCGCTCGGCCTGCACTCGACCCGCCTCCCGGGCCATGAGCGCACCCTCCCGCCGCCCGCCGGGCGCAGCTACAGCCGGTTCACCGACGACCCGGACCGCACGATGCACGACGTCACCGACCTCGACCCGTCGGTGATCCGGGGCACCGGCGATCTGATCACCAGCCCCGGTGACCTCGACCGGTTCCTCACCGCGCTGCTGCAGGGCAGGCTGCTGCCCCCGGCCCAGCAGCGGGAGCTGAAGACGACCGTCCCCACCGGCGAGGACCCGGGCGTGGCCTACGGGCTGGGGCTGTTCCACTTCACGCTCTGCGGCACGGAGCTGTGGGGGCACACCGGCTTCTTCATCGGGACGCAGAGCGTCGCCTACGTCTCCGCGGACACCCGGCGCAGCCTCGTCTACAACTTCAGCACCGACGCCCTGGGCGACACCAGCGCGGCCGGTGACGTGATCAAGGCGGAGTTCTGCCCGGCCGCGAAGTAGCCGGGCGGGCCCCGGCTCCGGGCCGGGCCCCGGGGCCGGGCAGAACCCCCGGGGTCACCTGCCCATCACCGTGGCGAACGTCTGGGGGTCCGTGTCGTACCCCCGGACGGCGGGGCGGCACTCCCACACACCGCTGCCGTTGCGCTCGAACTCCACCACCGTCGCCGCCGTGGCCCCGGCGACGCCGGCGAAGTCGTCCGCGACGAGCTCGGTGTATCCCTCCACGACCCGGACTCCGGTGTTCGGCACGTCACCGAAGGTCTTGCGCCCGCCGTTCTGCTGGATGGCCACGCCCACGACGACGCGGACGTAGGAGGGCGAGAGCCGGTCGAGCTCCAGCGTCATCACCTCGTCGTCGCCGAAGCCCGCGCCGGTGCGGCTGTCGCGGTTGAGGTTGATGGTGCCGTCGGGCGAGAGCCGGCTGTCGAAGTGGACGAAGTAGGCGGCCTTTCCGCGCGGATCCTCCGCGCTGTACGTTCCCGCGATGATGTCGAGGTCGTGGTCCGGCACGCCCAGCGGGCTCGGGTCCCACTTCAGCGACACCTGCACCTTGCCCAGCCCCTTGGTGAGGCTACCGCTCGTTTCCTTGTTGAGTCCGCTCACCGGACGTCCCCTCCCGTTCCTTCGTCCTCGTGCCTCTCCACCTTGCCGCCGGAACCGTCCGTGCCGCTACCCCGGGTGAGGAGGCGCCGCGATCAGGGGAGTTCGCCGTCGGGCGAGGCGCCGGGGACCCGGGCGACGGGCGCGGGGAGAGAAGGCCGCACGGCGCGCCGGGGCAGCGGCGGCAGCCACCAGTTGGCGCGCCCGGCCAGCCGCATCACGGCGGGCACCAGGAGCGGGCGGATGACCAGGGTGTCGAGGACGACGGACAAGGAGGTCGTGACGGCGAGGAGCTTGACGAGCGTGACCTCGGCCGTGGCCAGGGCGAGCAGCACGGCCAGGACGAGCGCGGCGGAAGCGGTGAACAGCGGACCGGCCGCCTGGAGCCCGGCGGCCGTGGCCCGCACGGTGTCGCCGGTGCGGGCGTGGGCCTCGCGGATGCGGGCCAGCAGCAGGATCTCGTAGTCCAGCGACAGCCCGAAGGCGAGGCAGAACGTGATGACGGGCATGACGACGCTGACCGTGCCCGTGGCCGTGAAGTCGCCGACGAGCCACTTCAGGTGGCCCTGCTGGAAGACGAACACCATGGCGCCGAACGACGCGGTCAGGCTGAGCAGGTTGACCGCGAGCGCCTTCACCGGCAGGAACACGCTGCGGGTGAAGGCGAGGAGCAGCAGGAACGTGGCGGTGCCCATCGCTCCCAGCGCCCACGGCAGCCGCCGCGCGAGGACGTCGCGGGCGTCCTGGAACTGCGCCGCCGGCCCGCCGGTGAGCACCGGGGCGGGCGCCGGGGCCGCCCGCAGCCGGTCGGCGAGCGCGGCGGACTGCGGAGCGTAGGGGTCCGCCGCGCCGCTGACCGCCAGCCAGGTGCCGGCCGGCGAGGCGAAGTTCCGCAGGGCCGGGCAGCCCGGCAGGGCACCGGGTGCGGGGGAGGCGGCGGCCGGGCAGGCGAGCGGGACGTCCTGGCCCTGGACGTACGAGCCGGTCGCGGTCCGTACGCCCAGGACGCCCGGGAGGCCCGACAGCCGCCGGGCGTACGCGTCCAGCTCCGCGACCCGCGCGCGGCCCTCCGGCCGCCACCCCGGCAGGACCACCTCGACGGGGTTGCGCAGCTGCGGGAAGCCGTCGCGCAGCTCCTGGGCCGCCCGCACCTCGGGAGCGTCGCGGGGCAGCACCCGCTCGTCGCTGAAGCCGAAGACGACCTGGCGGAAGGGGATCGCGAGGACGAGCAGGGCCGCGGTGGTGACCGCCGTGACCAGCAGCGGGCGGCGCATCGCCCGCAGGGCCAGCCGCCGCCAGCCGTTCCGGGTGCGGTCCGGCGGCCGCCGCCACCGCGCGAACAGGTCGCCCCGGCCGATCGCGCGGGGGAAGCGGGCCAGCGCCGCCGGGACGAGCAGCAGGGCCGCGGCGGCCGCGAGCAGCACCACGCTCGCCCCGGCGTAGGCCAGCGAGCGCAGCACGTACAGCGGGAACAGCAGCAGGCCCAGCAGGCACAGCGCCACGGCCGCGGCCGAGACGACCACGATCCGCCCGGCGGTGGCGACCGCGGCCCGTACGGCTTCCTCCGGCGCCCGTCCCGCGGCGATCTCCTCGCGGTAGCGCGCGACCAGGTAGAGGCTGTAGTCGATGGCGAGGGCGAGCCCCACCGCGGCGGTGATGTTCAGGGCGAACGTCGACACTTCCGTCACGGCGGTCAGGACGCGCAGCAGGGCGAGCGTGCCGGCCACCGCGACCGCCCCCACGGCGAGCGGCAGGCAGGCCGCCGCCGCGCTCCCGAAGACGAACAGCAGGAGCAGCAAGGTGGCGGGGACGGCGAGGAGTTCGGTCCGCAGCAGATCGCGTTCGCTGTAGTGCTCCAGGGCGCGGTCGAGGACCGCACGGCCGGTGACCTGCACCCGCAGGGGGCCGGGGGAGGCGGTGGCGGCCGGCAGCAGGCGCTCGACGGCCGCCCGTGCGGTGCGCCCGCCGCCTTCCAGGCGCACTGAGACGAGCGCGGTGCGGGCGTCGGCCGAGCGCAGCACGGCGTCGTCCACGCCGCCCCTGCCGGCTCCGGCCGTGCGGCACGCGCCGCGCTTGAGGGGCCCGGTCCAGTAGGAGTCCACGCCGGTGACGCCGGGCTCGCGGCACAGGCGGCCGACGAGCGCGAGGCCCGCCGCGCGGGCGCCGGGCGCGTCGACGGAGTCCGGGGCGCGGGCCAGCAGGACGACGTCGGGCGCGCCCGCGTGGAAGCGCCCGGTGAGCAGGGCCTCGGCGCGGGCCGAGGGCGAGCCGGGCGCCGTCCAGCCGCCGCCCGCCAGCCGTGCGGCCACGCCGTGGCCGAGCAGCCCGCAGGCGAGGGCGGCGAGGGCGGCCAGGACGAGGACCGCGCGGCACCGGCGCGTGGCGAAGCGGGCCAGGGAGGTCAGCACGGCGGCGCCTGCCCGGCCGGGTCGGCGGCGGGCCCGGCCTGCGGGGGGACTTCCGCGAGGGAGGCGGCCGGCGGGGACTGCGCTCCGGCGCTGTCCGCGGTGCGCAGCCGCAGGTGGACGATGCGGGCGATGTCGGCGGCCGTGCCGCCGCCGCGCATCAGCTCCATGGGCGGCACCCGGACGTCGAAGCGCCGGTGCAGGGCGGCGAGGAACTCGGCGGCCATGAGGGAGTCCACGCCGTACTCCTCGATGCGCCGCCCCGGGTCGATGCGGGCGGGGTCGAGGTGGAGGACGCCGGCCAGGATCCGCACCAGCTGGCCGGTGAGGGCGCGCAGCGCGTCCTCGGGCGGCATCGCCGACAGGGCCCGGACGAGCTCCGCGTGGGTGTGGCCGGTCTCCTCGTCGGGCTCGGGCACGAGCTGCCGGTAGCGGGGCTCGCCGAGCGAGGGCAGACAGGCGCGCAGCCGCGCCCAGTTGCAGCGGCCGACGCCCGCGACGTCCGTGCCGTCGCCCAGCAGCACGTCCGCCGCGCCGAACACCTCGCGCGGCGAGAGCGTCTCCAGCCCGCTGCTCTCCATGGCGGGGGCGAGGCCGTGGCGGGCCACGTAGCCGGTGCCGCCGAGGGCTCCCCAGCCCACGGCCAGGCCCGCTTCGCCGTCGCGCCGGCGCCGGCGGACCAGCGCTTCGAGGAAGAGGTTGCCCGCGGCGTAGGGGGCCTGGGTGACCTGCCCGACGCGGGCGGCGACGGACGAGAACACCAGGAACAGCTCCAGGTCCTCCCGGCCGCGCGTGAGGGCGTCGAGCACGGCCCCGCCGGCGGCCTTGGGGGCCAGGACGGCGCGGAAGCGGTCGTCGGTCAGCTCGTCGAGGGGCGCGTCGTCCAGGTGCATCGCGCAGTGCACCACGCCGCGCAGCCGGTGCCCGCCCGCGTCGATCTCCTCCACCACCCGCCGCATGGACGGCAGGTCGGCGGCGTCGGCCGCGTAGGGCTCGGCGTGCACGCCCCGCTGCTCCAGCTCCGCGAGCAGCGCCTCGCAGCCCGGGGTGCGCGCGCCCCGGCGCCCGACGAGGGCCAGCCGGCGGGCGCCGCGGTCGGCGAGCCAGTGCGCGGCGGCCGCGCCGTAGCCGCCGAGCCCTCCGGTGACGAGATAGGTGCCGCCGGGGTCGAAGCGCGGGACGCGGGGCCGGGGTTCGGCGAGGACGGGCTCGTCGAGGGGGTCGAAGGAGACGACGACCTTGCCGGTGTGCCGGGAGTGCTGCAGGAGCCGGAAGGCCTCCTCGGCGCGGGCGGCGGGGAAGAGCGTGTGCGCCAGCGGCCGGTAGTCCCCGGCCCGGATGTGCTCCGCGACCTCGGCGAACAGGCGGGCCGCCCGCTCGCGGCCGGCGAGCAGGGCGAGGAGGTTGACGCCGAAGAACGCGAGGTCGCGCTCGAAGGGGCGCAGCAGCAGCCGGTTGTTCTCCAGGATGTCGCGCTTGCCGAGCTCGACGAAGCGCCCGCCCGGCCGGAGCAGCTCCAGGCTGCGGGAGACGGCCTCGCCCGCGAGGGAGTTGAGGACGACGTCGACGCCGCGCCCGCCGGTGAGCTCCCGCACCCGGGCGGCGAAGGCCAGGCTGCGCGAGTCCAGGACGTGCTCGACGCCCAGGGCGCGCAGCAGGTCGCGCTTGGCGGGGCTGCCGGCGGTGGCGATCACCTGTGCTCCGCGCAGCCGGGCGAACTGCAGGGCAGCGAGCCCCACGCCGCCCGCCCCGCCGTGCACGAGGACGGTCTCCCCGGCCGACAGCCCGGCCTGCCACCCCAGGCCGTAGTGGACGGTCAGGAACACCGCGGGCAGGGTGGCCGCCTCGGCGAAGCCCATCGCCTCGGGCATCCGGGCCACGGCGTCCGCTGCGGTGACCACGTGCGAGGCCAGGCAGCCGGAGCCGCTGGCGAACACCCGCTCGCCCACGGCGACGCCCGTGACGCCCTCTCCGACGGCCGCGACCGTTCCCGCGCACTCCAGCCCGTACGCCGCTGCGAAGCGCCCGTCGGCGGACTCCTCGCCGGCCAGGGCGCCGGTGGCGAGCACCACGTCGTGGTAGTTGAGCGCAGCCGCCCGTACGGCGATGAGGACCTCGCCGGGGCCCGGCTCCGGCCGCTGCGTCTCCACCCAGGCCGGGCGGAAGGACAGGCCGGGCTCGCGGACCTCCAGGGCGAACGCGCCGCCCGCGGCCGGGGGGAGGAGGGGCCGGGGGAGCTCCCGCTCGCGCGGGACGAACCGGCCGCCGCAGCCGGTCACGACGACCTCGGCCTCCTCCGACGGGGCGAGGAGCTCCCGGGCGAGGCGGCCGGCGTCGGCAGCGGTGTCGCCGCTGCGGGCCAGGGACAGCCGGCGCGTGGTCAGCGCCGCCTGCTCGTTGCCCAGGCACTGCACGACGCCCCACGCGGCGGCGTCGGCGGGACCGGCCGCGGCGGGCCCGGGCTCCGGCACGGCCCCGCAGGGCCGCGTCACGAGCCACAGCGAGACGGTCTCGCTGCCCGTCAGCCGCCCGCAGGCGACGGCCACGGCGCGCAGCACCGCGGCGCGCCGTGTCGTGCGCTCCACCACGTCGCCGTCGCCGGCGGGGGCCAGCACCAGGACGATCACCGTCTCGCGGGACAGCAGCGGCGCCCAGGCGCCGGGGTCCTCGCTCGCCACGGTGGTGCGGACCTCGACGGCGTCGGCCGTCTGCAGCAGGCCGGCCGTGGCCCCCACCAGCCCGTACTCCTCGGGCGTCTCGGCCGCCAGGACCCAGGCCGTGCCGATGCCCGCGGCCGGCAGCGGCGGAGCCGGCACCGGTGCCTCGGCGCGGGCCGCGAGGAACACCGAGAAGTCCTCGCGGGCGGGCTCGGCGTCGTCGCCGGTGCGCACGGTGCCGGTGAAGCCGCAGCGCTCCAGGAGCGCCGTCCACTCCTCGCGGCCCAGCAGCGGGGAGCGGGGCCGCAGCCCGGTGTCCGTGCGGTTCCAGAAGCTCTCCAGCGTGCCGAAGAACGGCAGCAGGCACAGCGGGTCGTGGCTCTCCAGCACCAGCAGCCGGCCGCCGGGGGCGGTCAGCGACGCCAGCCGGCGCACGGCCGCCTCCAGGTCCCCGCAGGCGTGCAGCGAGTTCGCCGCGACCACCAGGTCGAACCCGCCAGCGGGCAGCTCCTGGCCCGCCGGGTCGGCGGCCGCGTCGAAGGTGCGGTAGTCCACGAAGTCGTACGCGGCGAAGCGCTGCCGGGCCCGTACGAAGAACGCCGGTGACACGTCGGTGAAGAGGTAGCGGGTGCGGTCGGCCGGCAGCAGCGGCAGCAGGGCAGCGGTCATCCCGCCGGTGCCCGCGCCGACCTCCAGCACCCGCAGCGGCCGTCCGGCCGGCAGGGCCGCCACGATCTCCCGCACCAGCGCCTGCGCGACGCGGTTGTGGAAGCGCAGCACCGGCGCCACGTCGTGGAACCGCTCCAGGGGCGAGGCCGCGCCCTCGGCGCCCAGCAGGTCCAGCGGGTCGCGCGCACCCCTCAGCACGTCGCCGAGGTGCAGGAACTGGCGGACCAGCAGCGAGAGTTCGGTCGCGTACGCGGGCTGCTCCCGCAGCCCGTCGCGCACCATGCCGATCGCGCACCGGGGCTGGTCCTGCCGCAGCCAGCGGCCGTCCGGCTCCTGCCGCACCAGCCCGTACCGCGTCATCGCGGCCAGCATCAGCTCCATCGCCTGCCGGTGCCGGGGCAGCATCCCGCCCGCGACCAGGTCGCCCACCGTGAACGGGCGGCCCCCCTCGGGCACGAGGCCGCCGAGCGCCGCGGCGTAGGCGTGGGCCGCGGCCTCCTGCACCAGGGCGGCGAAACGCGGGTAGCCGGCCGTGCGCCAGTCGCGGCGCAGGGCCAGGATCCGGTTCGCCGCCCGCTCGGCGATCGCCCGCGGCGCCGGCCCGGCAAGGGGCTCGTGCACGTCCCAGGGCCGCGGGGCGGCGCGCAGCACCGTCTCCTGACGGGTCACCGGCGTGCGCCGCACCCCGGTCAGGCGCCGCATGCGGCACCCACGCAGCTCCACGGCGACCGTGCCGTCGGCGTCGGTGAGCGCGATGTCCCAGCACACCTCCGTCGCCGTCCGGCCGCGCTCGCGCACGTGGACCGCGCCCTCGGCCGCCGGGGCGCGCCAGACGCGGACCGCGTCCATCGCCGACGGCAGATAGGTGTGTCCCGCGAGGATCTCGTCGTCCAGCAGCGGCGCTCCCGCCTGCACCGCGCCGTCGAGCAGGGCCGGGCTCACGTCCAGCCCGTCCAGGGGGCCGGGGTCGCGGTAAGCCGCGACGACTTCCTCGTCGCCCACCCACAGCTCCGTCAGCACCCGGAAGGAGGGCCCGTAGCCGAGCCCGGCCTCGCCGACCCGGCCGTAGTGCTCCTCCCCGGTCACCCGGCGGCCGCAGCGGGCGCGCGCACCGGCCAGGTCCGCCGGCGCCGGGGGCCGCCCCCACCGGGCCCGGACACGGCCGCGCGCGTGCCGGCTCTGCCCCGTGGCCTGGTCGTCCGTGCTGCTGATCAGCACCACCCCGTCCTCGGGGTCGAACGACACCTGCGTGTGCACCGTGCCCGGCTCGCCCCACGGCACGAACAGCGGCCGCACGAACTCCAGGTGGTCGGCCTCCACCGCCGTGTCGAGCACCCGGCGGCCCGCCGCCAGCGCCATCTCCACGTACGCCGTCGCGGGCATCACGACGGACCCGCCGAGCCGGTGGTCCGCGGCCCACGGCAGCCGGGCCGGCTCGACCGCGCCGTGCCACACCGGCAGCGGAGCCGGCATGCGCTCGCCGAGCAGCGGGTGCTCCGTGCGGCCGTCCCCGCTGCTGCGCACCCACGACTCCGGGCCGCCGCTCCAGTGCCGTTCGCGCTGCCAGGGATAGGCCGGCAGGGAAGCCACCCGGCCCGGGCGCGGGAAGAACGCGCCCCAGTCGGCCCGCGCCCCGGCCGCGAGCAGCCCGGCCACCGCGGTGCGCATCGCGCGCACGCCGTCGTCGCCCTTGCGCAGCGTGCGGGCCACCACCCGCAGCCCGGGCGCCGCGTGGCCGGCGGTGATGCGGCGCAGGTAGCTCTGCAGGACCGGCTGCGGGCCGATCTCCAGGAGGATGTCGGCGCCCTGCGCGAGGGCCCCCTCGACGGCGTCGGAGAACAGCACCGGCTCGCGGACGTTGCGCCACCAGTAGTCCGCGTCCAGCTCGGGCCCCTCCGCCGGCTTGCCCGTGACGGTGGACAGCAGCGGCACCCGCACGGGCGAGGGGCTCAGCCCTTCGAGCGCGGCCTGCAGGGGGGCGCGCAGCGGATCCATGGCCGCGCTGTGGAACGCGTGGTCCAGGTCGAGTTCGGCGCACACCACGCCCCGCCCCGCCAGGTCCCCCAGCAGCCGGTACAGCTGCTTCTGCGGGCCCGCGACCGTCACGTCCCGGCGGGAGTTGACCCCCGCCACCTCCAGCCCCGGGTAGCCGGCCAGCAGTTCCGCGGCCTGCTCGCGGGACATGCCCACGGCCGCCATCCGCCCGCAGCCGGCCAGCGGCGCCTGCGCGCGGCTGCGTTCGGCGATCACCCACGCCGCCTCGGCGAGCCCCAGCGCCCCGGCCGCGTGCGCGGCCGCCACCTCGCCCACGCTGTGGCCCAGCACGGCCGACGGCGTGACGCCGTGGGCGCGCAGCACGGCCACGACGCCGGTCTGCAGCGCGAACAGCAGCGGCTGGGCCACCTCCGTGGCCCGCAGCCGCTCGGGCGACGCCGCGGCGAGCTCCTCGGTGACCGACCACCCCACGTGCGGCGCGAGCTCCTTGTCCACGGCCTCGACCGCCGAGCGGAAGACGGGGTCCGCCAGCAAGCCCGCCCCCATGCCCGCCCACTGGGCGCCGTTGCCGCAGAACGCGAACGCGACCCGGCCGTGCCGCACCGCCTCCCCGCTGACGGCCTCCACGGCCGGGACCGCCGCCGGCGACTGCGGGGGCAGCGCGGCGCGCGGGGCCAGCCGCGCCAGCGCCTGCGCGGCCTCCCGCGGGCCGCCGGCCAGCACCGCCGCACGGAACGGGTGCTTCCCGCGGCGCACGCAACTGGTGTGCGCCAGGTCGTAGAACTCCTCCGGCCGCGCCCGCGCCAGCTGCTCCGCGGCCCGCCCCGCCGCCTGCGCCAGCGCCTCGGGCGTCCGCGCGGAGACCACGAACGGCAGCGTCCGCGCGCGGGCCCCCGTCCCCCGGGCGCGCCGCGGCGCCGGCGGGGCGGCCGCGATCACGGCGTGGGCGTTCGCGCCCCCGAAGCCGAAGGAGTTGACGCCCACGACCGGCCGCCCCGCGTCGCCGTCGACCGGCCGGGCCTCCGTGGCCGGGGCCAGGCCCAGGCCCGCGAAGTCGATCGCCGGGTTGAGCGGCAGGGCGTGCAGCGTGGCCGGGATCCTGCCGTGCCGCAGCACCAGCAGCGCCTTCAGCAGCCCCGCCATCCCCGAAGCGGGCTCCAGGTGGCCCAGGTTGGACTTGACCGAGCCCACCGGAAGCGCCCCCCGCCGGCGCCGCGTGCCCAGCGCCCGGCCGACGGCCTCGCACTCGGCCGGGTCCCCGGCAGGGGTCCCGGTCCCGTGCGCCTCCAGGTAGACCAGCTCGTCGGGATCCACGCCCGCCTGCTCGTACACCGACCTCAACAGGGCTTCCTGCGCACGCGGATTCGGCAGTGACAGCCCCGCCGTGCGGCCGTCGCTGCCCACGGCCGTCGCCAGAATCACCCCGTGGATCCGGTCGCCGTCGGCCAGGGCGTCGCGCAGCAGCTTCAGGACGACGACCCCGCCGCCCTCCGCCCGCACATAGCCGTCGGCCGCGGCCGAGAACGCCGCGCACCTGCCGCTCGGCGAGAGCATCGAGGCCTGGGAGAACCCCACGAACGGATAAGGGCTGAGCAGCATGTTGACGCCCGCGGCCACGGCCGCGCGGCTGGTGCCCTCGCGCAGCGTGCGGCAGGCCCGGTCCAGCGCCACCAGCGCCGAGGAGCAGGCGGTGTCGACGGCCATGCTCGGGCCGCGCAGGTCGAAGGCGTACGAGATCCGGTTCGCCGCGATCGACGCCGCGCCGCCCGCCATCGTGTAGGCGTCGACGCCCTCGATGCGCAGCATCTGCTGCGCGCCGTAGGAGGTGTCGGAGATCCCCGCGAAGACGGCGGTGTCCGAACCGGCCAGCGACGCCGGGTCGATCGCGGCGTCGTCGAGGGCCTCGGCCGTCAGCTCCAGCAGCAGCCGCTGCTGGGGGTCCATCTGGGCCGCTTCCCTGGGCGAGATGCCGAAGTAGCCGGCGTCGAAGCCCGCGATGTCGTCCAGGAACCCGCCCGCCGCCGTACGGCTCTTGCCGGGGCGCGGCGCCGACGTGTCCACGAAGCGGGCCGTTTCGAACCGGTCCTCCGGCACCCGGCCGATCAGGTCGCGGCCCTCTTCCAGGGCCTCCCACAGCGCCGTCAGGTCGCCGATGCCGCCGGGCAGCCGGCAGGCCGCTCCCACGACGGCCACGGCCGTGCCGTCCTCCGCCGAATCCCCTGAACCCTCCGGATGCACGCGTACGACCTTTCCTGGCGGACCGGGCTCCACCGACGAGCCCGCACGGTTGGTGACGTTCCGCATCTTTGCCGTGACGCTCTGTGGGTGCAAGCGGCCCGCCGGGCAGCGGTCGAATGGGTGACAACCCGGAACATCTGCGACATCGGGGAGTTACTCAGTGCGCGTTCCTCCGCGAACCGCGGACCCGGTGAAAGGTGCTCAAGTGCTCAAGAAGGTGATGACCGCAACGGCCTTGACGGCCTCCGCCGTCGGCGCGATCGCCGGCCCCGCCGCGGCCGTCGGCGACGGCCGGGACGTGGCCAACGCCAACGGCGCGGTGACCGCCACCGGCGCGACGCTGACCGGCGGCCGTATGAGTCCGCAGATCAGCGCGGTCCAGGGCACCCTCAACGAGCTCTGCGTCGGCGTCGGCAAGCTCGGCGTGCAGTCCCTCCTGCTGCTCATCAACGTCGGCGTCCAGGACGTCCCGGTGCTCACGTCGCAGGAGCAACAGCAGTGCACCCACGGCACGGTGACCGACAACGGCAACAACCCGCTGTCGCACCTCGCGGAGCGCATCTCACTGCTGGACCACAACGGGTCCGGCAACCGCCGCTAGCGGCCGGGGCCGCCCCTACACCTCCAGCTCCGCCTCGATCCGCTTCAGCTGGTGGCGCGCCATCGCCAGGTTGGCGCGCCGCGCGTCCAGCACCAGGTAGAGGAAGAGGCCGTTGCCGCCGCGGCCGGTCAGCAGCCGGATCAGGTGGTACTGCGCGCCGAGGGTGATGAGGATGTCCTCGATGGAGTCCTGGATGTTGAGCATCTCCATCGTCCGCAGCTTCGCCCGGACCACGTCCGTGTTGCCCGCCGCGGCCACGTTGAGGTCGAGCGACTGGGATCCGCCGAGCGTGCCCAGCGCCATGCCGCTGCCGTAGTCGACGAGCGCCACGCCGAGCGCGCCCTCGATCGAGCTCATCGCGTCCTTGAGGGCGGTTTCGGTGTTCGTCATGAAGAGACTCCGTTCTCGTTGTCGGGTCGGTGACCGGGTCGTGCGGGCAGGGGTGCCCGGGCGGGCGGGGGC
>NZ_JBPQTW010000196.1:0-13081 GCF_051386535.1 Streptomyces sp. URMC 127 | reverse complement strand
CGCCACGGGCGGCCCCGTGCCCTGCCCCGGCGCCGCCCAGGGCGGCGACTCGCCCGCCTTCGAGGTCATCTACCTCCTCGACGCCGACGACACCGCCGTCCCCCGCCTGCGTGCCCGGCTCGACGCCCTCGGCGACTCCCTCGTCGTCGTCGGCGGCGACGGCCTGTGGAACGTCCACGTCCACGTGGACGACGCCGGAGCCGCAGTCGAGGCCGGCATCGAGGCGGGCCGCCCCCACCGCATCCGCATCACGCACTTCGCCGGCACAGGCGCCGCGCCCGCGGTCCCCGGGGAGCCGGTCGCGGCCCGTACCCGCGAGCCCGCCCAGCGCGCCGTCGTGGCCGTCGTCCCCGGCGAGGGCCTCGCCGCGTTGTGCACCGACGCCGGCGCCACCGTCGTCACGGCCCGCCCCGGGGAGCCCCCCGCCAGCGGCGAGCTCGCCGACGCCATCCGGCGCGCCAACGCCCGCGAGGTCGTCCTGCTGCCCAACGACCCCGAGCTGCAGCACACCGCGGCCGCCGCCGCCGAGCAGGCTCGCGCCGGCGGCGTCCGCGTCGCCCTGATCCCCACCCGCGCCGCCGTCCAGGGCATCGCCGCCCTCGCCGTCCACGAGCCCGCCCGCCGCTTCGACGAGGACGTCGTCGCGATGACCTCCGCCGCCGGCGCCACCCGCTACGCCGAGCTCGCCGTCGCCGAACGGCAGGCCTGGACCATGGCCGGCGTCTGCCAGGCCGGCGACGTCCTCGGCCTCATCGACGGCGACGTGGCCGTCATCGGCTCCGACCTCGCCGTCACCGCCGGCACCGTTCTCGACCGCATGCTCGCCGCGGGCGGCGAAATGGTCACCCTCGTCCTCGGCGCGGACGTCCCCGACGCCCTCGCCGACCGCCTGGAGCGGCACGTACGGGGCGGGCACCTCGCCGTCGACACGGTCGTCTACCGGGGCGGGCAGCAGTCGCCCCCGCTGCTCATCGGCATCGAATGACCCCAGCTGACCCCTGCTGACCTCCCGCGGCGGCCCGGCCGGACGACCGCGGAGCGCGCCGGATGGCGCGGCCTGTCAGTGCCGTGGTGTGCAATGGGTCCCGTGCCCGCGCTTCACGAACCCCTGAAGAAGATCCTCGGCGGCAGCACCGCGAAGGTGATGGCCGAGCACCTCGACCTGCACACGGCCGGCGATCTGCTGCACCACTACCCGCGCCGCTACGCCGAGCGCGGCGAGCTGACCCGCCTCGCGGACCTGCCGCTGGACGAGCACGTCACCGTCGTCGCCCAGGTCGCCAAGGCCGCCATGAAGACCTTCAACCACGGCAAGGGCGTCCGCCTGGAAGTCGTGGTCACCGACGGCAGCGGCTCCCTGACCCTCGTCTTCTTCGGCCGCGGCGCCTACGCCCGGGAGAAGGAGCTGATCCCCGGCCGGCGCGGCATGTTCGCCGGCAAGGTCTCCGTCTTCAACCGCACCCGCCAGCTCCTCCACCCCGACTACGAGCTCCTGGACCGCGACAGCGAGGCAGGGGCGGCGGAGGCCTTCGCGGGCCGCCTCCTGCCGATCTACCCCGCCTGCAAGCAGTTCCAGTCGTGGAAGCTCACCAAGGCCGTCGACACCCTCCTCGATCTCTTCGAGGCCGAGCAGTGGCAGGGCCTCACCGACCCGCTGCCCCCCTCGCTGCGCGACGGCCGCGGCCTCGCGGAGCTCCCCGACGCCTTCCGCAAGGTCCACCGGCCGCGCACCAAGGCCGACATCGAGGACGCCAGGGCGCGCCTGAAGTGGGACGAAGCGTTCGTCCTCCAGGTCGCCCTCGCCCGCCGCCGGCACGCCGACTCCCAGCTGCCCGCCGTCGCCCGCAAGCCCGTGCCCGGCGGCATCCTCGACGCCTTCGATGCCAAGCTGCCCTTCACCCTCACCGAGGGCCAGCGCGCCGTCTCCGCGGAGATCTTCGGCGATCTGGCCACCGAGCACCCCATGCACCGCCTCCTCCAGGGGGAAGTCGGCTCCGGCAAGACCATGGTGGCGCTGCGCGCCATGCTGGGCGTCGTCGACGCGGGCGGCCAGGCGGCGATGCTCGCCCCCACCGAAGTCCTCGCCCAGCAGCACCACCGGTCCGTCGTCGAGATGATGGGGGAGCTGGCCGAGGGCGGCATGCTCGGCGGCGCCGAGCACGGCACCAAGGTCGTCCTGCTCACGGGCTCCATGGGCGTGGCCGCCCGGCGGCAGGCGCTGCTCGACCTCGTCACCGGCGAGGCCGGCATCGTCATCGGCACCCACGCCCTCATCGAGGACAAGGTGCAGTTCCACGACCTCGGCCTGGTCGTCGTGGACGAACAGCACCGCTTCGGCGTCGAGCAGCGCGACGCCCTCCGCTCCAAGGGCAAGCAACCGCCGCACCTCCTGGTGATGACGGCGACCCCCATCCCGCGCACCGTCGCCATGACCGTCTTCGGCGACCTGGAGACCTCCGTCCTGGACCAGCTGCCCGCCGGCCGCTCGCCCATCGCCACCCACGTGGTGCCCGCCAAGGACAAGCCCCACTTCCTCGCCCGCACCTGGGAGCGGGTCCGCGAGGAGATCGAGGGCGGCCACCAGGCCTACGTGGTCTGCCCGCGCATCGGCGACGACCTGGGCGAGGAGAACGGCGCCGGGACGGCCGCGAAGGGCCGCTCCGGCAGCCCCGGGAGCGACCCGGAGAAGGCCGCCGCGGAGGCCGACGGCGAGCGGCGCCCGCCCCTCGCCGTCGTGGACGTCGCCGAGCAGCTCACCAAGGGGCCCCTGAAGGGGCTGCGCGTGGAGGTCCTGCACGGCCGCATGCAGCCCGAGGCCAAGGACGACGTGATGCGCCGCTTCGCCGCCGGCGAGGTGGACGTCCTGGTCGCCACGACCGTCATCGAGGTCGGCGTGAACGTGCCCAACTCCACCGTCATGGTGATCATGGACGCGGACCGGTTCGGCGTCTCCCAGCTCCACCAGCTGCGCGGCCGTGTGGGGCGCGGCTCCGCCCCCGGCCTGTGCCTGCTCGTCACCGACGCCTCCGAAGCGAGCCCGGCCCGCGCCCGGCTCGCCGCCGTCGCGGCCACGCTGGACGGCTTCGAACTGTCCCGCATCGACCTCGAACAGCGCCGCGAGGGCGACGTCCTCGGCCAGGCCCAGTCCGGCGTGCGCTCGTCCCTGCGCATGCTCACCGTCATCGACGACGAGGAGATCATCGCCGCCGCCCGCGAGGAGGCCGCCGCGGTCGTCGCCGCCGACCCCGGCCTGGAAGGGCTCCCCGAGCTGCGCACCGCCCTGGACGCCCTGCTGGACGAGGAGCGCGAGCAGTACCTGGACAAGGGCTGACGCACCGGCACACGGCGGAGGGACGCGCGGGGAGGCTGCCGCGCGGCCGCCCCCGCGGAGGCGCCCGCCGCCCGCCGACGCCCTAGGCTGAAGGGACGGCGCCCCGACCGGCCGACTGTCAGGCCGCCGCCCCGTCACACCGTCACGAAGGACCAGAGGACCCCATGACCCGCGTGATCGCCGGCACCGCCGGCGGACGCCGCCTCGCCGTGCCGCCCGGCACCGGCACCCGCCCGACCTCCGACCGGGCGCGCGAGGGCCTGTTCTCCACCCTGGAGTCCCTCCTGGGCACCCTCCACGGCGCCCGCGTCCTCGACCTGTACGGCGGCTCCGGCGCGGTCGGCCTGGAGGCGCTCTCGCGCGGCGCCGCGCACGCCCTGCTGGTGGAGTCCGACGCCCGCGCGGTGCGCACCATCCGGGACAACGTCCGCGCCGTCGGCCTCCCCGGCGCCGAGGTCCGCGTCGGCAAGGCCGAGCAGATCGTGGCCGGCCCCGCCCCCGCCGCCCCGTACGACGTGGTCTTCCTGGACCCGCCCTACGCCGTCACCGACGAGGCGCTCCGCGAGATTCTCCTCACACTCCGTACCGGAGGGTGGCTTGCCGAGGATGCGCTGGCCACCGTGGAGCGCAGCACCAGAGGCGGGGAATTCCCCTGGCCGGACGGTTTCGAGGCACTGAGGGCCCGTCGCTACGGCGAGGGGACGCTTTGGTACGGTCGCGCCGCCTCGACGTGCGCCGAAGAGACATCTCCCCGCGCGTCATGAATGGACCGGAGAGCGAGGAGACACCGTTGCGCCGCGCCGTCTGTCCGGGGTCGTTCGACCCCGTCACCAATGGACACCTCGACATCATCGCCCGCGCTTCCAGGCTGTACGACGTCGTCCACGTCGCAGTGATGATCAACAAGTCGAAGCAGGGCCTGTTCACGGTCGAGGAGCGGATAGACCTGCTCCGCCAGGTCACGGCCGAGTACGGGAACGTGAAGGTGGAGTCCTTCCACGGCCTGCTCGTCGACTTCTGCAAGCAGCGCGACATCCCCGCCATCGTCAAGGGGCTGCGGGCGGTCAGCGACTTCGACTACGAGCTGCAGATGGCTCAGATGAACAACGGGCTCTCGGGCGTCGAGACCCTGTTCGTCCCCACCAACCCGACGTACAGCTTCCTGTCGTCCAGCCTGGTCAAGGAAGTCGCCGCATGGGGCGGCGACGTCTCCCACCTGGTGCCCCCGCTGGTGCTGGAGGCGCTCACCGAACGCCTCGGCGAGCGCTGACGGACACCCTCCGCCGGCGGCTGTCGGGCGGGGGCCGGCTGCCCGTACAGTCGTCCCCGTTCGTGTCGTCCGGCAGAAGAGAGTGGCGAGCGCCAGGTGGACGTCCAGAAGAAGCTCGACGAGATCGTCGCGACCGTCACCGCCGCACGGTCCATGCCGATGTCCGCCTCATGCGTCATCAACCGCGCCGAACTGCTCGCCCTCCTCGAAGAGCTCCGTGCCGGGCTGCCCGGCTCGCTCGCCCGCGCCCAGGAGGTGATCGGCGACCGTGAGCAGCTGGTCGCCGAGGCCCGCGAGGAGGCCGAGCGGATCATCGCCTCCGCCCGGGCCCACCGCGGGTCGCTGATCTCCGACACCGAGGTCGCCCGGCAGTCCCAGGAGGAGGCCGACCGCATCCTCGCGGAGGCCCGCCGGCAGGCCGAGGAGATCCGCACCGAGGCCGACGACTACGTCGACAGCAAGCTCGCCAACTTCGAGGTCGTCCTCACCAAGACCATCGGCTCCGTCGACCGCGGCCGCGAGAAGCTCCTCGGCCGCACGGACGACGGCGGCGGCCAGGGCGACCCGGACACGGACGCCCCGGAGCCCAGCTCCGACCCCCGCGTCCAGCGGCAGCAGGCCGACGCCTACGTCGACGCCAAGCTGGGCGCCGTCTCGGCGGTCCTCAGCAAGACGCTGGAAGCCGTCGGCCGCGGCCGCGAGAAGCTCCTCGGCGCCCGCCCCGCCGACGAACTCGGCGCCCACATGGCCGCTCAGGACGGGCTCCGCGCCGCCCGCCCCACGAGCGACGCCGACTTCCTCGCCGGGCTGGCGGTGCCCCAGGCGCAGGCGGCACCGGAGCCGGCGGCGGCCGCGCACGGGGCGCCTCATGCCGCGCCTCATGCGGGCGGCTACGAGGGCTACTACGCCCCGCAGGGCTACCAGCCGGACCCGTACGCCTACCAGCAGCCGTACGGGGCGGAGGGCGCCTCCCACGGCCCGCAGCCGGACCCGTACGCGGTCACGAGCGGCTACCAGCAGGCCGACCCCTACGCCTGGCCCGCCCACGCCCCGGGCGACGGCTACGGGGCCGCCCAGAGCGGTTACGCGCCCCAGCAGCACCAGCCCGCCCAGAGCCCGCCCCATGCGGGCGGCGCCGCACTGGACGAGACGAGCCTCTTCGACACCTCGATGATCGACCTGGAGCAGCTCCGCCGGTACGAGCAGGGCCGCTGACCGCCGCCGGCAAAACGCCCCGCCCGGTGCCCGGCCGTCCGTTGACGGCGGCCGATTGGGTCTACGGCGACCCGTCCAGTATCCTGGCTCTTCGGTCGCGTGTGCATTCGCGATCTCGGCTGCCCGCGTCCCGTATGCGGCCGCAGGCCCGCCGACACCGCAGCGTAGAAAGCAGGAAGCCCTGAACGCCCGCCTCGATCACCGTTCCCCTCTCGTGTTCGACACACGCGAGCTGGGGCGGCGTCCCGGTGCGCTGAAGCGGCTCTCCCGCTCCGTCCCGGCCCCCGATCACCTCGGTATCGAGGTCATCTCCGTGGCCGAGGGCGCGACCGTCGAGCTCGACCTCCGACTGGAGTCGGTCATGGAAGGGGTGCTCGTCACAGGCACCGCCCGTGCACCGCTCACCGGGGAGTGCGTAAGGTGTCTGGAGCCGCTTGAGCGAGAGCTCGAAGTGGACTTCCAGGAGATGTACTCCTACCCCGACGCCGATGACCGGAGCCGCCCCGCGGATACCGGCGACGACGCCGAGGAAGACGAAGAGGACATGCTCTTCCTCGAGGGCGACTTGCTCGACCTCGAGCCCGTGCTGCGCGATGCGGTGGTGCTCGCACTGCCGCTGCAGCCGGTGTGCCGGGAAGACTGCCCCGGCCTGTGCTCCGAGTGCGGCGCACGGCTGGCGGACGACCCGGACCACCACCACGAGACCGTCGACATTCGTTGGGCGGCACTGCAGGGACTCGCCGGTTCCGACCAGGACGGCGAGAAGGACAACGCACCCCGCTCCGTCGGGGATGACTCACAGGAGAAGTAGCCGTGGCTGTTCCGAAGCGGAAGATGTCGCGCAGCAACACGCGCCACCGCCGGTCGCAGTGGAAGGCTGCGGTCACCCCCCTGGTGGCGTGCGAGCGCTGCCACGAGCCGAAGCAGCAGCACATCGCGTGCCCGAGCTGCGGCACCTACAACAAGCGCCAGGTCCTCGAGGTCTGATCGGCGGGTGACAGGCTTCATGTCAGACGCCACTACGCCGAAGAGGGCGCCGGCGGACACGGCCTCGTCTCACACGCTTCTGGAAGGGCGGCTCGGGTACAGACTCGAGACCGCCCTTCTGGTGCGTGCGCTGACCCACCGTTCCTACGCGTACGAGAACGGCGGTCTGCCGACCAACGAGCGTCTGGAGTTCCTCGGGGACTCCGTGCTGGGCCTCGTGGTCACGGACACGCTCTACCGCATCCACCCCGACCTGCCCGAGGGCCAGCTGGCCAAGCTGCGGGCCGCGGTGGTCAACTCCCGTGCGCTGGCGGAGGTCGGCCGCGGGCTCGACCTCGGCTCCTTCATCCGGCTCGGCCGCGGTGAAGAGGGCACGGGCGGCCGCAACAAGGCGTCCATCCTCGCGGACACCCTCGAAGCGGTCATCGGTGCGGTCTACCTCGACCAGGGCCTGGACGCCGCTGCCGAGCTCGTGCACCGGCTCTTCGATCCCTTGATCGAGAAGTCCTCGAACCTCGGCGCCGGCCTGGACTGGAAGACCAGCCTCCAGGAGCTGACCGCGACGGAGGGCCTCGGCGTGCCCGAGTACCTGGTCTCGGAGACCGGCCCCGACCACGAGAAGACCTTCACGGCTGCTGCCCGCGTCGGTGGTGTCGCGTACGGCACCGGCACCGGCCGCAGCAAGAAGGAAGCGGAGCAGCAGGCGGCCGAGGCCGCCTGGCGCGCCATCCACGAGGCGGCCGAAGCACGCGCGGCCGCCGCCCGGAAGGCCGAGGCCGCACCGCAGGCCGACGCCGCCAAGGCCGAGGCCGGCAAGGCCGGAGCCGTGGAGCAGGCCGGGGCCGAGGCCCCCGAGGCCGGCACCGCATCCTGACGCGCACGTTCCCGGACGCCGGGCGGGCCTGACTCCAGGCCCGCCCGGCGTCCGGCGAATGCGCCACAGACGAATCCCCCGCCGTGCGGCCGCGCGGGCCGCAGGCAGGCAGCCGCCTCACGCACGTACGTACCGGAACCCGGAACGGCCGGCCGCCCCATGCGGCCGCCCCATGCGCTGGAGGAGCACCGTGCCCGAACTACCCGAGGTCGAGGTCGTACGCCGCGGCCTGGAGCGCTGGGTCTGCGGCCGCACCGTGGCCGCCGTCGACGTCCTCCACCCCCGGGCCGTCCGCCGGCACCTCGCCGGTCCCGGCGACTTCGCCGCCCAGCTGACCGGACGCCGCCTCGGCGCGGCCCGCCGCCGCGGCAAGTACTTGTGGCTGCCCCTGGAGACGGACGGCCCCACGGGCCCCGACCGCGCGATCCTCGCCCACCTCGGCATGAGCGGCCAGCTCCTCGTCCAGCCGCACGAGGCCCCCGACGAGAAGCACCTGCGCATCCGCATCCGCTTCGCCGACGACGCCGGCACGGAGCTGCGCTTCGTCGACCAGCGCACCTTCGGCGGGCTCTCCCTGCACGACACCGTGCCCGGCGACCCCGAGGGGCTCCCCGGCGTCATCGCGCACATCGCCCGCGACCCCCTGGACCCCGCCTTCGACGAAGCGGCCTTCCACGCCGCCCTGCGCCGGCGCCGTACGACCATCAAGCGCGCCCTGCTCGACCAGTCGCTGATCAGCGGCGTCGGCAACATCTACGCCGACGAGGCGCTGTGGCGCTCCAGGCTGCACTACGACCGCCCCACCGCGACCCTCACCCGGCCGCGCAGCGCGGAGCTGCTCACGCACATCCGCGAGGTCATGCACGAGGCCCTCGCCGTCGGCGGCACCAGCTTCGACAGCCTCTACGTCAACGTGAACGGCGAGTCCGGCTACTTCGACCGCTCCCTGGACGCGTACGGGCGCGAGGACGAGCCGTGCCGCCGCTGCGGCACGGCCATGCGCCGCAGGCCCTGGATGAACCGCTCCAGCTACTTCTGCCCCCGCTGCCAGCGCCCCCCGCGCCCGGGCGCCGCCGCCTAGCAGCGCCGGGCCGGGGAAGCCGCGTCAGTAGCCGAAGTCCTGCGTCCACCAGGGGCCGCTCCCGCTGGTGTTCAGCCCGATGCCGAGCGTCCGGTACTCGCCGTTGAGGATGTTCGCGCGGTGCCCCGCGCTGTGCATCCAGGCATCCATGACGGCGCGGGCGTCGGGATGGCCCCGTGCGATGTTCTCCCCGCCGAGGTTGCGGATGCCGCGCGTGGCCGCCCGGTCCCACGGGGTGTGCCCGTCCGGGTCCGTGTGACTGAAGAAGCCCCGCCGGGCCATGTCGTCGCTGAACGACTGCGCGAGCCTCGTCAGTTGGGCGCTGGCCCGCAAGGGGCGGCAACCCGCCTTCGCGCGCTCCTTGTTGACCAGGGCGAGCAGCTCCTGCGCCATCCCCGGATACATGCCGTCCTGCTCGGCCGCGCGCTCACGGGCCGCCAGCTGCGCACGGTCGGCGGCCTGGAACTCTCCCCGGGCCTGACCCTGAACGCGGGGCGCGGCGTCCGCTCCGTCCTGCTCGGCCGCATCGGCGGGGGGCGCTTCTGCGGACTCCTCGAAGCCGCTGTCCGCCCCATGCGGCTCCCCGGGCCCGGACGCCGGGTCGGAAGGCGCTGCCGCGGGCGTGGCGGCTGCGTAGCGCGCGGAGGGCGCTGAGGCGGCGACGGGCGCCGTCCTGTCCGCCCCCGGCGCGGGAGGCCGCTCGGCGTTGCGGCTCACATGCGGCCGGCCCCTGCCGGCGCCGCCGCCGTCCGGCAGGGCGAACTCGGCGGGCGGCTCGTCGGTCAGCACCTGCCGGTCCCCGCCGCTGTCGCTGCCGAGCTGGAGCGTGCCGCCGCCGGAGAAGAGGCCGGAGGTCATGGCGACGACGCCCATGGCCATGGCGGCGGACGCGCCCAGCAGGCCCGTCCGCACCGGTGTCCTCGCGCGGCCGCGGCCGGGGCGGCGGGAGCCCGGGGGCCATGACCCGGCCGTGCCGCCGGGTTCGTCAGGGGGGCCGGACTCCGGGGCGCCGTGCGTCCCCCCGGCAGCCGGGGGAGCGGGGACGGGACTGCCTGCGGTCCGGGGGGCAGAGCGTCGGTGGCGACCCATCCGCTGCCTTCCTTACCTGTTCGGCTCGGTGTGCGTCACTCGTACGGGGAGACCTGTCGAGCGGCGACTGTACGGCAAGGCATCCGGGGTCGAAGTGCTGATTATGCAATTGGCCGGTTAGCGTGCAGACATGAACGAGAATGTCCGTCTCACGGCGTGGGTCCGTGGACATGTGCAAGGTGTCGGCTTCCGGTGGTTCACACGGGAGAACGCCATGCGCATCGGTGCACTGGCCGGTTTCGCGTCGAATCTCTCCGACGGCCGGGTCCAGGTCGTCGCGGAAGGCCCGCGCGAGGGATGCGAACTTCTGCTCGATTGGCTGCGGACGGGCGACACGCCCGGACGAGTGGACGGGGTCACCGAGATCTGGGGCGACCCGCGGGGCGGATACGACGGGTTCGAGATCCGCTGACGGGTCCGCCGACATAACGGTTCGGAAAACAGAAAATCATCCGGGAGGGGAGGGGGAGGGGCGTGCGGGCGCCGTGAAGAACGGGTGCGAAGGGCTTCGATGACCTTAGTGATATGCCTTTGGCATATGCGAAGGAGAGAAATTCCCTGATGGTTGCCAAGACGGCCCCGGCGTGGAAGGCTGCGAGACAACGGATGATCTCCACGCCCCCACGGGCCCCGGCCGATCCGGCGCCGCGCACGCACCGCCGCGCCCCCTGGGACGCCCGCGGATACGGGGTGTGATCGTGTTGACCGTCAAACCATTTGGTGAGACTCTGGAAGCCCCGCGCACCTTAGCTGTTTGGCATTGAACACCGCAGTAGCGATGGCAGACACCGCGGGTGCGAATCCCTCACGACCCACACCGCTTCGGTCGGTCACTCAGTGTGGAGGACCATCCATCATGGCAAAGGCGCTTCTCGGTTACGTCGGCGGCTCCGACCCCCGAGTCCTCGCCGAGATGCGACGGCTTCAGCAGCGTGTCCAGGACCTCGAATCCGAGCTCATCCGGATGCAGGCCGAGAATGACGCGCTGTCTGCCGCCGCTCACCACGGCGACTCGCTGCTCGACAGCATCGACGTTTCCAAGGCGGAGCCTGCGCTCGCCTGACCAGAGGCCCTGCCCCGGGGGCCGGTCGGGCTGCACTGTCAGCCGCTTGAGAGTTGCAAGGGACGCTTCGGCGTCCCTTCGTCATTTTCCGATCATCATATGGTCGCGGTATTTCCGGTGATTGCGGCTATTTTTTCCCACTTTTCGGTGCGCTCTTAACGACTGATGTGCCCTGCCCCTTCGCGGGTGAAACCCTTTGCGGCGGCGCGGCGCGCCAGCACCCCGTCCGGGGCGCGGGAAGAGGGCCGGGCGGTAGAGTCCTTCCGCGTGCACCTCAAGAGCCTGACCCTGCGGGGGTTCAAATCCTTCGCCTCCGCGACGACCCTGCGCTTCGAGCCCGGGATCACCTGCGTCGTGGGACCCAACGGCTCCGGCAAGTCCAATGTCGTCGACGCCCTCTCCTGGGTCATGGGCGAGCAGGGGGCCAAGTCCCTGCGCGGCGGCAAGATGGAAGACGTGATCTTCGCCGGGACGACCGGCCGCCCCCCGCTGGGCCGCGCCGAAGTCTCCCTCACGATCGACAACTCCGACGGCGCCCTGCCGATCGACTACTCCGAGGTCACCATCACGCGGATCATGTTCCGCAACGGAGGCAGCGAGTACCAGATCAACGGCGACACCTGCCGGCTCCTCGACATCCAGGAACTCCTCTCGGACTCCGGCATCGGCCGCGAGATGCACGTCATCGTCGGCCAGGGACAGCTCGACTCCGTCCTGCACGCCGACCCCGCCGGCCGCCGGGCCTTCATCGAGGAGGCGGCAGGCGTCCTCAAGCACCGCAAACGCAAGGAGAAGGCCCTCCGCAAGCTCGACGCCATGCGCGCGAACCTCGCCCGCGTCCAGGACCTCACCGACGAACTGCGGCGGCAGCTCAAGCCGCTCGGCCGCCAGGCCGCCGTCGCGCGCCGCGCCGCCGTCATCCAGGCAGACCTGCGCGACGCCCGCCTGAGGCTGCTCGCCGACGACCTCGTCACCCTGCGGGAGGCGCTGCGCACCGAGCTCGCGGACGAAGCCGCGCTGAAGGCCCGCAAGGACGCCGCCGAGGCCGAGCTGAAGACCGCGCTCCAGCGCGAGGCGGCCCTGGAGGAACAGGTGCGGGCGCTCACCCCGCGCCTGGCCGGCGCCCAGCAGACCTGGTACGAGCTCTCCCGCCTCGCCGAGCGGGTACGGGGCACGATCGGCCTCGCCGACGCGCGCGTCACCAGCGCGACCTCCGCCCCGGCCGAGGAACGGCGCGGTCGCGACCCGGAGGACCTGGAGCGCGAAGCGGCCCGCATCCGCGAGCAGGAGGCCGAACTGGAGGCCGCCCTGGAGGCCGCGAGCCGGGCCCTTGAGGACACCAGCGAGCACCGCGCCGCCCTGGAGCGGCAACTGGCCGAGGAGGAGCGCCGCCTCAGGGACGCCGCCCGGGCCATCGCCGACCACCGCGAGGAGCTCGCCCGGCTCCAGGGGCGCGTGACCGCCGCCCGCGGCCGGGCGGCCTCCGCGCAGGCCGAGATCGACCGGCTGGTCGCCGCGCGCGACGAGGCGGGGGAGCGCGCGGTCGCCGCCCAGGAGGAGTACGAGCGGCAGCAGGGGGAGGTCGAGGGGCTCGACGCCGGGGACGCCGAACTGGCCAGCCGGCATGAGGCCGCCAAAGCGGAACTCGCCGCCGCGGAAGCCGCACTGACCGAGGCCCGCGAGGAGGCCACGGCCACCGAGCGCCGCCGGGCGGCCACCGGCGCCCGCCGCGACGCACTCGCCCTGGGACTGCGCCGCAAGGACGGCACGGGGGCGCTGCTGGCTGCGCAGGATCGTTTGTCCGGACTGCTGGGGCCGGCAGCCGAGCTGCTGACCGTCGCTCCCGGGTACGAACTGCCTGTCGCCGCCGCCCTCGGCGCCGCCGCGGACGCCCTCGCGGTCACGGACACCGCCACGGCGGCCGAGGCGCTCAGGCTGCTCCGCAAGCAGGACGCGGGGCGGGCGGCGCTCGTGGTGGCACCGGGCATGGGGCGGGGCGCGGCGCACAGCAGCGACGGCCCCGTGCCGGGCTCCGCACCGGGTCCCATGCCGGGCTCCGCAGCGGGCCCCATGCCGGGCTCCGCACCGGGCCACGTCCCGGGCTCCGCGCCGTCGGCCGCACGAGGCGCTCACAGCGCCGCCTCATGCGGCCCCCGCCCCGCCCTCGAACT
>NZ_JBPQTW010000195.1:0-13178 GCF_051386535.1 Streptomyces sp. URMC 127 | reverse complement strand
GCCCCGGCCCCGGCGGCCCCGACGGCACACCGGGCGGCGCCCGGGACGAGCGCCCGGGCCTCGCCCTCCTCCACCAGGCCGGCGAGTCCCCGCAGCTGCGGGCCGACGCGGCGCGCAACCGCACGCGCCTGCTGGAAGCCGCATCGCAGCTGACCGCCCGGTGCGGAGCCGCGAACCTGACCATGGAGGCGGTGGCTGCCGCCGCCGGGGTCGGCAAGGGCACCGTCTTCCGGCGCTTCGGCGACCGCACCGGTCTCCTGCTGGCCCTGCTCGACCACCGCGAGCAGCAGCTCCAGGCGGCCTTCATGTCGGGGCCGCCGCCCCTGGGCCCCGGCGCCCCGGCGGCGCGGCGCCTGCACGCGTTCGGGCCCGCCGTCATCCGCCACGAACGCGATCACCACGACCTGATCCTGGCCACCCGGACCGACCCGCTGCGCGCCTACAGCGTCCCGGCCCGCCACCTCCGCCTCGCCCACCTCGCCATGCTGCTGCGCGGCGCGGGCGTCGGCGGCGACGCCGAGCTCCTCGCGCACACGCTGCTGGGCTACCTCGACACCACCCTCGTCCACCACCTGTCCGTCGAGCGGGGCATGCCCCTCGACCGCCTCGAAGCGACCTGGCACGACCTGGTCACGCGGCTGGGAGCGGGCCCGGCCGAGTGACCCCCGGAGCGTCCCGCGCCGAGCGCCGGGCGACCCGCCCCGGCCTCAGCGCAGGGGCTCGCTGAGCTCGATCGCGCGCAGCGCGGCGGCGTGTGCCTGCTCGTCGGCGACGTCGAGCGCCGTGTCGGCGAGTTTGATGACGTGTTCGTCGCCGTGCGCCACCGCGCGCTCGATCAGGTCCCCGGCGGCGAGATGGCCCGGAGGGACGTACGGGACGGCTCCGGCCGCGGCGTACATCCCCGTCACCGCCGCCGACGCCGTCCAGGCCGCCCGCAGGCTCGGCACCCACAGGGGGCGCGGGAGGGCGGGAAGGGTGCGCAGGACGGCGCTGGGAGCGGTGGCCGCGTGGACCAGCATGGTCGCCTCGCCGTGGCCGTGGGTGGCATAGCGGTGGGTGGCGGCGCGCACGAGTTCGGCAAGCCGGCCCCGGGCAGTGTCCGGGCCGGTCACGTCAGCGGCCCAGGCGGGCAGCCGTTCGACGCGGGCCAGGCGCGCGGGGAAGCCGCCCTCCAGGGGCCGGACCGGCGGTACGGCGTCCAGGCCCGCGGCGGCGTCCGGGGCGCCGGGCAGCCAGGTGATGCCGGCGAGCGGCCGGTGCCGGGCGGCCCAGTAGCCCAGTCCGTGGGCGAGTTCGGTCAGCCGGGGCTCGCTCGTGTCGTCCCGGAGGAGGGCGCGCACGGCGTGGCCGACGCGGATCACGGGGTGCGTGGACCCTCCGTACATCCCCGGCAGCAGGCGCGGCCACCACGTCGCGAGGACGCTCCGCCAGCCGTGTGCGGCGAGCGTGCGGCGGAAGTACGCGATCCAGTCGGCGGCCCGGCGCGGGTCGCCCAGGGCGCCGGCCCAGTCGGCGTCGGTGACGGGCGCGACGCCGGCGGGGAACTCCTCCAGCCGCTCCTGGTAGAGGTCGAGCCAGCGGTGCACCGTGTCCGGGCACCCGCGGGCGACGAGCGCCTCGGCCACCATGGGGGCGTGGTTGGTGAGGCGTCCGAGCCGCTCCGGGCCGCAGACGTGGAGCCGCTGGAGCGCTTCGTCGAGCACGCCGCTCGTGTCCGTGGTGTCCGTGGTGTCCGCAGTGTCCATACGGGTCAGGCTAGGGGCCGACACCGGCCGCCGTATCGGCCCGGGGGACCAAGTCCCGCCGGGCGGGGGCCTAGGGCCGCCGCCGCATGATTCACCGGCGGACCTCGGCCGTCCGGGCCCGCGCGGCCGGGGGCTGTGCCGTGCGGCACGTCCCGTACGGAGCGCGCCGGTTCCCGGGCGCCCGTGCCGCGTCAGACGTGGTCCACGATCCCCACCTTGCCCTCGGAGCGGGCGCAGTGGGCGCCGCAGTACCAGTGGCCGTCCGCTTCGACGCCCTGGCCGATGATCTTGACCTGGCAGTGCTCGCAGACGGGGGCCATCTTGTGGATGGCGCAGGTGAAGGAGTCGAAGACGTGCCGCGCGCCGTCCTGGGTCTCGACGGAGAACGCCAGGTCGTAGTCGTTACCGCAAACCTCGCAACTTGCCATGCGCCGCATGCTCCGCAAGGGCGGTGACCGGGGCAAGGCTATGGCGGGCGGGTCGGCCGGGCTGTACCCGACCGGCGTACCGCACCCTCGTGCCCGTAATGCGTTTCATGTGTTTTCCCGGGGCTGATGATCCAGTCCGTGTCGGTTCGTCCCCGGCGTCGTTCTGCAGGACATGAAGAACCGCATCGTGACGCGCATGGCCGTGGGCTCCGCACTCCTGGTGTGCGGGGCCGTCTCCGCATCCGGCACCGCCCAGGCCGCCGGCGGGGGCGGGCTCAGCCCGCGGCCGCTGATGAACCGGCTCGCCCACCTCACGGACGTCGAGGCCACGCCCGTGGGCGACACCGTCTCCTTCGTCAACGAGAAGCTCCCCAAGGAGGCCTCCAGCCGCATTTCCCTGCGATGATCCCCGACGCGCCGACGACCGCGGTGCCGGAGCCCCCGGCACCGCGCCGGCCACGTTCGTAACGGAATCGCCGCACCACCGGGAGGCCTGCCCGCGTGTTCGCCACCTCATCCCTTCGAGCCGCCGTCGCGACGTTCGCCGCGGCGGCTTTGCTGTTCACCGCGGGCCCCGTACAGGCACAAGCGCAGACACAAGCGCAGGCACAAGCGCATACTCAGGCACCGGTCCCGGTCTGCCCGGCGCCGGTACGGGCCTGCGTGGCGGAGCTGGAGCGGACGCTCGCCGCGCTGCGCGACCGGCTGGGCTGCGACCACCACGCGCCCTTCGCCGCCCTCTACGCCCAGTTGCAGGCCACCCTGGGCGACACGCTGCTGAGCAGCCCCGGCCTCTTCTCCGAGCCCGGCTGGCTGGCCCGCGACCTCAACGCCGCCTTCGTCAGCCGGTATCTGCAGGCCTACACCGCCGACCGGGCCGGAGAGCAGGTGCCCGAGGCGTGGCGGATCGCCTTCGACGCCGCGCGCACGGGAGGCACCAACGCCGGGCAGGACGCCCTGCTGGCCGCCAGCGCCCACATCCAGCGCGACATGTCGTACACCCTGGCCGAATCCGGCCTCTTCCGCCCCGACGGCACCTCGCGCAAAGCCGACTTCGACCGCTTCCAGACCGTCCTGGACCGCGCCTACGAGCCCGTCGTGCGGGCCCTCGCCGCCCGGTACGACCCGCTCGTCGCCGTGGGCGACGCCCGCTGGAACCCCCTCGCGGGCATCACCGCCCACGAGCTGTTCGTCCTCTGGCGCAACACCGCCTGGGCACAGGCCCGGCGCCTCGCGGCCGCCCGGAGCGCGGCGGAGTTCCGCACCGTCTCCCGGGCCGTCGAATCCCGTGCCGCCGCCTGGGGCACGCTGCTGGCGGCCGTGCGCGTGCCGGGTTACGACGCGGTGCGCGACGCCTACTGCCGCGGCGCCGGCAGCCCGGCGGCACTCCCGGCCCGCCCCGCGTGGACGGCCCGGCCACTGCCACTGCCCGCCGGACTGCGCGCGCCCGGGCTGCGCACACCCTGACCCGGCCGCTGCCCGGTCGGCAGACCGGCAGGCCGACGGACCGGCAGCGGGGAACGGGCCTCGGGGAACAGGCGTCCGGCACCCCGCGGAACACGCCTTGCAGCCGACACTCGCACCCCAGTAACATCCGCTGCCCGTCCGGTAGTTGGTCGCAGCATCCTGGTGTCTTCCCGGCGTCGTTCCGGGGCCCGGGTACCGGCATGCCTTTTCTCGACCGAGCGCAAGGCAGGCGTGTGGAATTCACCGAAATGCGTGGCCTGGACGTGCGTCCCGGGCTGCTCACCGTGTGGCGGCCGGTGCCCGGCAGGTCCGCCGCACGCCGCTGGCAGGCGGACGAACGTCCCGCCTCGTACGCCCAGGAGGCCCATCTCCTCCACCGGTTGACGCGCCGCCGGGCGTCCGCGCCCGGGCCGTCGCCGTCCTGGCTCGCCGCCGTCTTCGACCTGCCCGGGCCGCTCGACGCCCCCGCGCTGGAGACCGCACTGCTGGCGTGGATCGACCGGCACGAGTCGCTGCGCAGCCGCTTGGTGCCGGCGGAGCCGGGGGCGGGAGTGCGGCGCGTGACGCTGGCGCCGGGCTCCGCCGGCATGCGGCGCAGCATCGCCGGCACGCACACGGACGGATCCGAACTCGCCTCTTGCGTAGAGGAGTTGTTCGACCGGGAGACGGACCCGCTGGGCTGGCCGGCGTACCTCTTCGCCACCGTCGAGCGGCCGGGGGACCGGCCGGGTCCGGTGACGCTGTACGCGGGCCTGGACCACTCGAACGTGGACGGCTACTCGATCCTGCTCGCCGCCTACGAGATCCGCGAGTTGTACGCGGCGGCGGTGCGCGGGGGCAGGGCGCGGCTGAGCGAGACGGGCAGCTACCTGGATTTCGCCGGGTGCGAGCGGGCGGGGGCCGCGCTGGTCGGCAGCGACCACGAAGCAGTCCTCCGGTGGCGGGACTTCGTGGCGGCGGGAGGCGGCGAGCTGCCCTCCTTCCCCGCCGCGGTGGGCAGGCAGCGCGGCGAGGGCCCGGGCGGGTGCGGGGCCCAGGCCGGGGGACTGGTGTGGCTGCTCGACGCGGCGGAGGCGCGGGCGTTCGAGACGGTGTGCCGGCGGAGCGGCGGGAGCCTGTTCGCGGGGGTGCTGGCCTGTCTGGCGAGTGAGGCGTGCGGCGGGACCGGCGAGGGCGCGGCCGGTGGCGGACGTGCCGCTGGCCCGGGTCGCGGAGCTGCTGGGCGTGCCGCTCCGGCCGCGGTTCATGGTGTCGTACATGGACTTCCGGCGGGTGCCCGGTGCCCGGCACTGGGGCGAGTGGAGAGCGGCGGCGCTGCGCAGCCGCCGCGTGGACGCGCACGAGGTCTATCTGTGGGTCAACCGTTCCTTCGAAGGGGTCTACTTGAGCTTCCGGTATCCGGACACGGTGCGCGGCAGGGCCGAGGTCCCGCGCTATGCGGAGCACGTCCGCCGGGCCGTGGGGCGCGTCGCCGCCTCCGGCGCCGGGGACCGGGCGGCGGTGCGGCGCCCGGCGGCGGCGCGGGAGGTGACGGCGGCATGCGGATGACGCCGATCGGGGACTACGCGCTCGCGCCCGGCGAGCTGGTGGAGTTCCGCGTCCCCTCCCCCGTCCTCGCGAAGGCGGCCGCCGCGCCGGAGCACCCGGCGCCGCCGTCGTACCTGCAGGAGAACCACATCCGGCGGCTGCTCGCCCACCGGGCGGCGGGCCGGCTGCAGTCGCCGTGGATCGGGCTCGCCTTCGACCTGCCGGGGCGGCTGGACACCGGGGCGATGGCCGCGGCGCTGGCGGCGTGGGTGCGGCGCCATCCGACGCTGCTGACGTGGTTCGCGCAGGACGGGGACCGCCTGCGGCGGCACGCCGTTCCCGCGGACGTGGTCACGGTGGACAGCGTGCCCTGCGGGACGTACGCGTCGGGCGAGGCGATCAAAGAGCGCATCCGCGCGTGCTTCGACGCCGGGACGAGCCCGCTGCAGTGGCCGCCGTTCGCGGCCGGCGCGGTGCTGCGCGGCGGAGGCGGAGGCGCCGCGGAGCAGGAGGGCGTGTCGTCGACCGTGTGGCTGGCCGTCGACCACAGCCACAGCGACGGCTATTCGCTCCTGATGGTCTTCGACGAGTTGCGCGCCCTCTACGAGGCCGAGCTCACCGGCGCGCCCGCCGGCCTTCCGGAGGCGGGCAGTTACGTCGACTACTGCGCGCTGGAGCGCGAGCGCTCCGCCCTCATAGGCGCCGACGCTCCGGGCGTGCGCCGCTGGGTGGAGTTCTTCGCCGCCGGTCCGCCGCCCGCCTTCCCGCTGGAGCTGGGTAGCGGCGCCTCCGGGCCGGGGCCGGGCGGGGACCGCCCGGGCGTCTCCCTGGAGATGGACGTGCTGGACGCGGCGGGCTCGGAGGCGTTCGCCCGGGCCTGCAAGGCGCAGGGCGCGGGCTTCCAGGCCGGGGTGCTCGCCGCGCTCGCCGTGACCGGGCGCGAGCTGGGCGGGCAGGAGCACTACCGGGGGCTGACGGTCCTGCACACGCGCGACGAGCGCCGCTGGCAGCGCACGCACGGCTGGTTCATCAACCTGGCGCCCGTGGCCTTCCCGGCCGGCGGCCGGTTCGCCGAGGTCCTCGGCGCCGCCCGGCAGGCGCTCGGGGAGGCGCGGGAGGCGGCGGGCGTCTCACCGGTGCGGGTGATGGAGCTGGTGGCGGGAGTGGCCGGCGCGATACAGGCCGATGCGACGTCCGTGCTGCCGATCGTGTCCTACGTGGACTGCCGGCACGCGCCGGGCGCCCGCGACTGGGCGGCCGCGCGGTGCACCGGCCTGGCCGGCCCGGGGCTCAGCCCGGACGTGCCGGTGTGGGTCAACCGGCTGTGGGACTGCACCTACCTCAAGACCCGCTACCCGGACACGCCCGCCGCGCGCGCGAACGTGCCCCGGTTCATGGAGCACTTCGCGGACGTCCTGCGGACCGTCGCGCGGACGGGCGACCGGCCGTGCGGCTGACCACGATCGACTCCTACGCGCCCCGGCCGGGACGGGTGGTGGAGTTCGTGCCGGTGAGCGGGGCGCGGGCGGCCGCGGCTTCGGCGCCCGCCTCCCCGGTGCCGCCGTCGTTCAACCAGCGTTTCCACCTGGCGGGTTCGGTGGGCAACTGGCTCGGCTGCGCCTTCGACCTGCCGGGCACCGGGCCGGTGGACACCGAGCGGCTCCGCGCGGTGTTCGAGGCGTGGGTGCACCGGCACGGGACGCTGCGCAGCGGGTTCCGGGCGGGCGGCGAGCGGTTCCTGGTTCCGCTGGGGGCGGTGGGGCTGCAGGCGGTGGCGGCCGGCGACTTCACGGACGGCGGGGAGCTGCGGCGGTGGCTGGCTGCCCGGCTGGAAGCGGGCTGCGGGCGGTGGGGCTGGCCGTCGTACGTGCTGTGCGCCGTGCTGCGCGAGGACGGCGGCACGGTCGTGTGCGGCTTCGACCACGCGCATGTGGACGCCCACTCGCTGGCCGTCGCGGTGCACGAGTTGCGGGAGGGGTACGCGCGCGGGTCGCTGCCGGGCGGCGACGGCTCCACGGGCGGCTCTCCCGGCAGTTTCGTGGACTACTGCGCCCTGGAGCAGGCCCGGGCCGCGGCCGCCGCACCGCCGGGGCCCGGCGACCCGCGCCTGCGGGGGTGGGCGTCGTTCTTCGCCGCCTGCGGGGGCACGACCCCCGCGTTCCCGCTGGAGCTCGGGGAAGCCGCGCCGCAGACCACGGACGTACGGCGGCTGCTCGGCGCGGCGGGCGCCGCCGCGTGGGAGGAGCGGTGCCGGGCGGGCGGGGGCAGTGCCTTCTCCGGGCTGCTCACCGCCTTCGCGCTGGCCGCCCGGCGGTCGGGGGCGGGCGACGTGCTGCGCCTGTGCGTTCCGCTGCACACGCGCGACGAGGAGCGGTGGGAGCGGGCGGTCGGGTGGTTCACGACGGTGGCGCCGGTGACGGTCGACGTCCGGGGCGTGCGGGCGGCGGCGGAAGGGGCGGGGCGCACGCGGGCGGACTTCCGCACGGCGGTGCGCATGGCGTCCCTGCCCGCAGCGCGGGTGCTCGAACGCCTGGGCGCCACCGGGGAGTTCCGGCGCACCAAGGACGACGTGTTCATGGTCTCGTACGTCGACTACCGGCGGCTGCCGGGGGCGGCGGCGTACGAGGCGTGCCGGGCGCACCACATCAGCGGGGTGACGGTGGCCGACGACGCGCAGTTCTGGCTGTCCCGTACGCACGAGGGCCTGTTCCTGCGCTCGCGCGGCCCGGGGACGGCGGCGGGACGGGCGGTGCTGCGGGCCTTCGCGGATGCGGTGGAGGCGGAAGTGGCGGGGGTGGCGGCGGCCCGGGAAGGGAGTACCCGCATAATCCCCGGATGATCCCTCTCGACGAGCAACTGACCGGCCAGTGGTGCAGCGCGCCCTTCGACGCGGGCGCGATGGAGACGAGCGAGCTCGTCCTCCTCGCCTGCGGCCGCGGCTGGAGCCGCTTCGAAAGCTTCAGCGGCGAGCTGAGCGTCGGCCGGTTCGCCTGGCGCCTGCCCTCCCCCGGCCTGCTGGAGCTGCGGTACACATGGCGCGTCAGCGGGCGCTGGGCGGAGTCCGGGGACGGCTTCGACGCCGTGCACAGCAGCCGCCCGGACGACGAACTGCTCCGCACCGGCTACCGCATCACCACGGAGCGGCCGCCGCTCTCCGGCGAGCCGGTGACCGCGCTGCGGCTCGACGTCCCGGTCGAATACGCGGAGGCCTTCGCCCTGGGCCGCAGGACGGTGACGACTGCGGACGACCCGTCGTCCACGGTGGCCCCGTACGAACCATCCGTCCGTCCCCCTCTCCGCTGACGCCGCTCATCCCACCGCCCGGACCCTCCCCCGCGCCCCCGCGGCGGCCCTACGGTAGGCGGTCGCCACCGCCGAACGAGGGGAACGTCCCGTGGACAAGGACCAGCGCGCCCGCATCGTCGCCCGGGTCACCGAGGAGCGTGAGCGCCTGCGCCCGCTGCAGCCGGAGATGACCCGCACCGTGATCGAGCTCCTGCGCCGCACCGTCGCGGAGAAGGACCCTGGCGTCGTGCCGTGGGTGAACCTGGCCACCATCAAGGCCGTCGAGGCCAGGCACGGCACGGACGGCGTCCTGGCGCTGGCCCTGTCCCTGGGGAACTGGGCCGCCGCGGTCGCGCAGGACTTCGCCCGCACGACCGGCCACACGGCGGAGCAGCTGATGGACTTCTACGAGACGCAGTTCTTCGAGGACGACGCCTCGTAGGCCGTGGGCGGAGACGCGTAGGCCGTGGTCGGAGGGGTCACCCGGCGCGGCGCTGGGCGAAGCGCAGCATGTTGCCGGCGGGGTCGCGGAAGGCGCAGTCGCGGACCCCGTACGGCTGGTCGATCGGCTCCTGCAGCACGTCCGCGCCCGAGGCCCTGATCCGCTCGAAGACGGCGTCGCAGTCGTCGGTCGAGAAGATCACTCCGCGCAGCATGCCCTTGGCGAGCAGCTCCGCCATGGCCTGCTTGTCGGCCGGCGAGGCGTTGGGGTTGGCGGCGGGCGGTTCCAGCACGATCTCCACGTCGGGCTGCGAAGGGGCGCCGACCGTCACCCAGCGCATGCCCTCGAACCCGACGTCGTTGCGCACCTCGAACCCGAGGACGTCCCGGTAGAAGGCGAGCGCCTTGTCGTGGTCGTCGACGGCGATGAAGCACTGTGAAAGCTTGATGTCCATGCCGCTCACGCTACGGGCGGGCCGCGCTGCGCGCTTCTCCGATCCTGACCGGTTCGCTTCCGACCGGCCCGGGCCTGACCCTGTCAGCTCCCGGCCGGCCCGGTCCTGGCCGGTTCCGCGCTTCCGGCCGCCGGTCCGAGGTTCCTGAGCGGCCGGGTGAAGACCTTGGCGACGCAGGCGGGGACGGCCGCGCCCTGTTCGTGCGGGCGTGCGCGGTAGGCGCTCGGACTCTCGCCGACCAGCTCGGTGAACCGCGAGCTGAACGACCCCAGTGACGTGCACCCGACCGCGAAGCAGACCTCCGTCACCGACAGGTCGCCGCGCCGGAGCAGGGCCTTGGCCCGCTCGATCCTGCGGGTCATCAGGTAGCTGTACGGGGTCTCGCCGAACGCGGCGCGGAAGCTGCGGGCGAAGTGGCCTGTCGACATGTGCGCCGCGCGGGCCAGCGCGGGCACGTCGAGGGGCTCCGCGTAGTCGCGGTCCATCGTGTCGCGCGCCCGGCGGAGCCGGACCAGGTCGGTCAGCGTCACCTGACCAGCATCGCACGGCGGCGGTGCGGCGGAGCCGGCCGCGGAGCCGCCCCGACCCGCCATGAGCTGCCCCGGTCCGCCCCGGACGAACGGCGCAATCCCGCCGCGCGAGCCCTCTTGCGTTGCGCATGTCACACGCGTCAGGGTCGCTTACCGAAGTCAGCGAGGTTCACGCACGCGCCGCAGCTCACATCAGCCCCTTGTCTCCAGGAGGACCGATGCCCGAGTCAGCCCCGCAGAGCCCCCGGCAGCCCGAGACCCCCGGCAGTGACCACGATTCCGGCGTCAGCCGCCGCTTCCTCCTGAAGTCCGCCGGCGCCGCGGGCGCGGGCGTGGGCCTCGGCGCGGCGCCGGCCCGGGCGGCAGCCCCCGCAGAGCCCCCCGCGGCGCCCGCCGGGGCGGCGGTGCCGCGGCGGCAGGGCGCGACCATGATCGGGGTGCCGTTCGAGCGGCGGAGCACCGTGCGGGTCGGGATCGTCGGGCTGGGCAACCGGGGCGCCTCGATGACGGAGCTGTTCCTCGCGGTGCCGGGCGTCCGGGTGGTGGCGCTGTGCGACACGGTGCGGGCCAAGGCGGAGAAGACCGCGGCCAAGGTGCGGGCAGCGGGGCAGCCGGCGCCGGCGCTCTACACCAAGGGCGAGGACGACTACGCGAAGCTGTGCGAGCGCTCCGACGTGGACTTCGTGTACGTGGCCACGCCCTGGGAGTGGCACTTCCCGATGGCGGAGGCCGCCCTGACCGCGGGCAAGCACGTGGGCGTGGAGTGTCCGGCCGCCATGGAGCTGGAGCAGCTGTGGCGCCTGGTGGACCTCTCGGAGCGCACGCGGCGGCACTGCATGCAGCTGGAGAACTGCTGCTACGGCAGGAACGAGATGCGCGTCCTGCGGATGGCGCACGCGGGCGTCTTCGGCGAGCTGTTGCACGGGGCGGGCGCGTACCTGCACGACCTGCGGGAGCTGATGTTCTCGCCGACGTACTACGAGGGTCCGTGGCGGCGGCGGTGGCACACCCGGCTGCGGGGCGACGTCTATCCGACGCACGGCTTCGCGCCGGTGGCGAACTACATGGACGTCAACCGCGGGGACCGCGCGGTGCGGATCTCGACCGTCGGCTCTCCCGCCGCCGGCCTGGCGGCCTACCGCGCGCAGCACATGCCGCCGGGGGACCCGAGCTGGAAGGAGACGTACGTCGGGAGCGACCTGTCGGTGAGCCTCGTGCAGACGGCGAAGGGGCGGGTGATCCGTCTGGAGCACGGTGTGTCCAACCCGCACCCGTACAGCCGCGTGAACACGCTGGGCGGCACGAAGGGCGTCTTCGAGGACTATCCGCCGCGGATCTACCTGGAGCCGGAGATGTCCGGGGACGCGTGGGGTGACTTCGGGGCGTACGCGCGGTGGGACCACTGGCTGTGGAAGGAGCACGCGAACCCGCCCGGCGGGCACGGCGGCATGGACTACATCATGATCTTCCGGCTGATGCAGTGCATGCAGCGGGGCCTGGTGCCCGACTTCGACGTGTACGACGCGGCCACGTGGAGCGCGCCCGTGCCGCTCAGCCACGCCTCGATACGGGCGAAGGGCGCGCCGCAGGAGATCCCGGACTTCACGCGGGGGCTGTGGCGCGCGGGCCGGGCGGGGGTGGACTCGGCCAAGCCGTAGGCATGCGCGAAGGCGCCCACCCCGTCTCCGGGGTGGGCGCCTCGCGTGTGTCAGCCGGTCACGTCACCGGTCAGGACCGGCCGGCCTCCGTGGCGGCGAGCTCGTTCTCGCGCTGGGCGCGGGCGACCTTGCCGCGGACGAGGTACCAGCCGCCGATCAGCATGGCCACGATGATCGGCAGGCACAGGACGGTGGTCCGGCCGGCGCCCGGCTCGGCCGCCATCAGACCCAGCACGCCGGCGAGGAAGACCAGCGTGACGATCTGGGTGTACGGGGCCCAGGGCAGCTTGTAGCCGGGGCGGGTGACCCGGCCCTCCTTCGAGCGGCGGTAGAAGAGCAGGGAGCAGACCATGATCATGCCCCAGGTGCCGATGATGCCGATGGCGGCGAAGTTCAGCACGATCTCGAAGGCGTCCGCCGGGACGACGAAGTTCAGGCCGACGCCCAGCACGCAGAAGAACGCGGTGAGCAGGATGCCGCCGTAGGGGACCTGGCCCTTGTTCATCTTGCCGGTGAACTTCGGCGCCGAGCCGGACATGGCCATCGAGCGCAGGATGCGGCCGGTGGAGTAGAGGCCGGAGTTCAGGCTGGAGAGCGCCGCGGTGAGGACGACGAGGTTCATCACGCCGGCCGCGTACGGCACGCCGATCTTGGACAGGACGGTGACGAAGGGGCTCTCGCCGGCGTGGTAGGCCGTGTAGGGCAGGAGCACCGCGAGCAGGATGACGGAGCCGACGTAGAAGAGGCCGACGCGCCACATGATCGAGTTGATCGCCTTCGGCATGATCTTCTCGGGGTTCTTGGTCTCGCCCGCCGCGACGCCGCACAGCTCGACGGAGGCGTAGGCGAAGACGACGCCCTGGATGACCATCAGCATCGGCATCACGCCGGTCGGGAAGACGCCGCCGTGGTCGAGGATGTTCGACAGGCCCGGGGTGCCGTCGCCGACCTTGTGCTGGCTGGCCAGCAGGAAGATGCCGACGACCATGAAGGTGGTGATCGCGGCGACCTTGATGATCGCGAACCAGAACTCCATCTCGCCGAAGTACTTCACGGAGATCAGGTTCACGGTGAGCACGACCGCGAGGGCGATCAGCGCGAGCACCCACTGGGGGATGTCGCTGAACATGCTCCAGTAGTGCGTGTACGTGGCGACCGCCGTGATGTCGGCGATGCCGGTGGTGGCCCAGTTCAGGAAGTAGAGCCAGCCCGCCGTGAAGGCGCCCTTCTCGCCCATGAACTCACGGGCGTAGGAGACGAAGGCGCCGGAGGAGGGGCGGTAGAGCACGAGCTCGCCCAGGGCCCGGACGACGAAGAAGGCGAAGAGGCCGCAGACGGCGTACGCGATGAAGAGGGAGGGGCCCGCGCTCGCCAGGCGGCCGCCGGCACCGAGGAAGAGTCCGGTGCCGATCGCTCCACCAATGGCGATCATGTTGACGTGGCGGGACTTGAGGTCCTTGCTGTACCCGGCATCGCCGGCGTCCACGTGCGTGGAGGCCGGTGCCGCCGCGGCGGCGGGCGGGGTTTCGGCCGCAGTGAGGGTGCGGTCACTCATGTGGTACTTCGCCTTCTTTGGAGGGGGCAGGACCGGGCACCTTCGTGCCCGTTCCCCCGCCCGGTCGCGGCCGCCCCTGTCCGGGGC
>NZ_JBPQTW010000194.1:0-13202 GCF_051386535.1 Streptomyces sp. URMC 127 | reverse complement strand
GGTCCGAATCACCCCGGCCCGAGCCCCCGCGGTCGGAAGCACCCCGTCCCGAGCCTCAACGGTCGGAAGCACCCCGGCCCGAACCCCTCGGCACCTTCCCGGGCCCGGACGGCGCCACCCGTACCGGCGGTGCGGACCACTCCTCTCACTCCCGCCCCGAAGACTCCACCGACCGCCCCACGCGCCCCGACTGCCCCACAAGCCCCGCACATCCTTCCCGTTCCGACGGCACGGACTGGTCTCTCGCGGGCGCCCGCCTGCTCGCCAAGATGCTCGGCGAGCTCAGCTACGAGGGCGTGCTCACCCCTGAACCGGACGAGACCGAGGCCGGCCAGGAGGAGCCGGCCGCTGCCTACCGGCTGCCATTAACGGACGACGTGACCTGCCGCTTCCGCGCCCGCAGGGGCGCATACGGCCACTGGCGCGTCGACCCCGGATCCATCACTCCCTTCCAGGACCCCCTCCGCTTCCTCGCCCTCGCCCACGACACCGTGCTCGGCCTCTCCGGCGACACCACCGGCCACCTCGCCAGGGAGCTCCTCGCCACCCTCGCCGCCGACACCCGCCTCCGGGCGGGCGCCCTCAGCGCCGCCGACCTCGCCGACCTCGACTACGCCGCGCTGGAAGGCCACCAGACCGGCCACCCCTGGCTCATCGCCAACAAGGGCCGGCTCGGCTTCTCCTCCTCCGACGCCGCGCAGTGGGCCCCGGAGGCCCGCACCCCGCGCCGCCTGCCCTGGATCGCCGTCCACCGCGACCTCGCGCACTACCGGGCCGTCCCCGCACTGGCCACCCCCGATCGTCTCTACGCCGAAGAGCTCGCCCCGGGCACCCGCGCCGCCTTCGCCCGGGCCGTCGCCGACCAGGGCCGGGAACCTGACCACTACCTCTGGCTCCCCGTCCACCCCTGGCAGTGGGACGAGACCGTGGCCCCGCTCTTCGCCCCGTGCCTCGCCGACGGATCCATCATCGCCCTCCCCACTGACAACGACCTCCGGCTCCCGCAGCAGTCCGTCCGCACCTTCCTGAACATCAGCCGGCCGGACGCCCGGACCGTGAAGCTCCCGCTCTCGATCCTCAACACCCTCGTCTGGCGCGGCCTGCCCACCGAGCGCACCCTCGCCGCCCCCGCCGTCACCGCATGGATCCAGGCCCTCCGCGACGAGGACGCCTTCCTCCGGGACGAGACCCGGGTGATCCTCCTCGGCGAGACCGCCTCCGTGACCGTCGAGCACCCCCTCTACGACCGGCTGCCCGGCGTCCCGTACCAGTACAAGGAGCTGCTCGGCTGCATCTGGCGCGAGCCCCTCGGCCCCGCCCTCGCCCCCGGCGAGCGCGCCCGCACCCTCGCGGCCCTGCTGCACACCGACCCCGCCGGCCGCTCCTTCACGGCCGAGCTCGTCCGCCGCTCCGGGCTGACCCCGGCCGACTGGCTGCGGCGGCTCTTCGCCGCGCTGCTGCCGCCGCTGCTGCGCTTCCTCTACCGCTACGGCACCGTCTTCTCCCCGCACGGCGAGAACGCCATCGTCGTCTTCGACGACAACGACGTCCCCACCCGGCTCGCCGTCAAGGACTTCGTCGACGACATCAACATCAGCGCCGTGCCGCTGCCCGAGCACGCCTCCATGCCCGGTGACGTACGGGAGGTGCTGCTCACCGAACCGCCCGCGTTCCTCACCCAGTTCATCCACTCCGGCCTCTTCGTCGGCGTCTTCCGCTACCTCGCGCCGCTGTGCGAGGAACAACTCGGCGTACCGGAGGCGGTCTTCTGGTCGCTCGTCCGGGCGGAGATCGTGCGGCACCACGAGCGCTTCCCGCGGATGAAGGACCGCTACGAAGCGTTCGACCTGCTCACTCCGCGCATCGAGCGCCTGTGCCTCAACCGCAACCGGCTGCACCTCGACGGCTACCGCGACCGCCCGGACCGCCCGCACGCGGCCGTCCACGGCACCGTGCCCAATCCGCTGCACATTCCGTGACGCCGCCGCCGATGTCAGTGCCGCCCCTTAGGGTGGAAGAGCTATGACTGCCTCCTCCTCGCCCTCCCTCGCCGACCTGCTGCACGCCGCCGTCACCGCCGTCGGCGGCACGGAGCGGCCCGGTCAGGTCACCATGGCCGAATCCGTCGCCGAAGCGATCGACGGCCAGGCTCACCTGCTCGTCCAGGCCGGCACCGGCACCGGCAAGTCCCTCGGCTATCTGGTGCCGGCCCTGGCCCACGGCGAGCGCGTGGTGGTGGCCACCGCGACGCTGGCGCTCCAGCGCCAGCTCGTGGAGCGCGATCTCCCGCGGACGGTGGACGCCCTGCAGCCGCTGCTGCGCCGCCGCCCCCAGTTCGCGATGCTCAAGGGCCGGTCGAACTACCTGTGCCTGCACCGGCTGCACGAGGGCGTGCCCCAGGACGAGGAGGAGGGGCTCTTCGACCCCTTCGAGGCGGCGGCGCCCTCCAGCAAGCTCGGCAAGGACCTGCTGCGGCTGCGCGACTGGTCCGACGAGACGGAGACCGGCGACCGCGACGACCTCACGCCCGGCGTCTCCGACCGTGCCTGGTCCCAGGTGTCGGTCACGTCCCGCGAGTGCCTGGGCGCCTCGAAGTGCGCGTACGGCGCCGAGTGCTTCGCCGAGGCGGCCCGGGAGCGGGCCAAGCTCGCCGATGTGGTGGTCACCAACCACGCCCTGCTGGCCATCGACGCCATCGAGGGCGCCCCGGTGCTGCCAAGCCATGAGGTCCTGATCGTCGACGAGGCCCATGAGCTGGTCTCCCGCGTCACCGGCGTCGCCACCGGCGAGCTCACCCCGGGCCAGGTCAACCGCGCCGTGCGGCGCGCCGCCAAGCTGGTCGACGAGAAGGCCGCGGATGCCCTGCAGACCGCCGCGGAGAGCTTCGAACGCCTGATGGAGCTCGCCCTCCCGGGCCGTCTGGAAGAGATCCCCGATGATCTCGAGTACGCCCTGATGGCGCTCCGCGACGCCGCCCGCACGGTCATCTCGGCCATCGGCGGCACCCGCGACAAGTCCGTCCAGGACGAGGACGCCGTCCGCAAGCAGGCCCTGGCCTCCGTGGAGAACATCCACGCGGTCGCCGAGCGCATCGTGGAGGGCTCCGAATGCGACGTCGTGTGGTACGAGCGGCACGACCGCTTCGGCGCCTCGCTGCGGGTCGCCCCGCTCTCGGTCTCCGGGCTGCTGCGCGAGAAGCTCTTCAGCGAGCGGTCCGTGGTGCTGACCTCGGCCACCCTCAAGCTCGGCGGCGACTTCAACGGCGTCGCGGCCTCCCTGGGCCTGGCCCCCGAGGGCACCGGCGGCGCGGACAGCCCGGAGTGGAAGGGGGTCGACGTCGGCTCGCCGTTCGACTATCCCAAGCAGGGCATCCTCTACGTCGCCCGGCACCTGTCCCAGCCCGGCCGCGAGGGCAGCCGTACGGACATGCTCGACGAGCTGGCCGAGCTGGTGGAGGCCGCCGGCGGCCGGACCCTGGGCCTGTTCTCCTCCATGCGCGCCGCCCAGGCCGCGGCCGAGGCGCTGCGCGGCAGACTCGACGTGCCGATCCTCCTCCAGGGCGAGGAGACGCTCGGCGAGCTCATCCGGAACTTCGCCGCCGACCCCCGCACCTGCCTGTTCGGCACGCTGTCGCTGTGGCAGGGCGTCGACGTGCCCGGGCCGAGCTGCCAGCTGGTGGTCATGGACCGCGTGCCCTTCCCGCGCCCGGACGACCCGCTGATGAGCGCCCGGCAGAAGGCCGTGGAGGAGGCGGGCGGCAACGGCTTCATGGCGGTCGCGGCGACGCATGCCGCGCTGCTGATGGCCCAGGGCGCCGGCCGGCTCGTCCGGGCCGCGGGCGACCGCGGCGTGGTGGCCGTCCTCGATCCCCGGCTGGCCACGGCCCGCTACGGAGGCTTCCTGCGCTCGTCACTGCCGGACTTCTGGTACACCACGGACCGTAACCAGGTGCGGCGCTCGCTGGCAGCGATCGACGAGGCGGCGAAGGCGGAGGGCCGCTAGCCTCCGCCCGCCACATTGCCCGGCATAAAGCCGGGCATAAAGCCGACGCCAAGCCGGACGTCAAGACGGACGTAATCGGCGCGGATGTCATGGGCACCGAATACAGACGAACATAAAGGAGCCCCGGAACCGGCGCAGGTGGTTCCGGGGCCCGGCCTTGCGGCCCGCACCTTCAGACGCGGCGCAGCACCGCCACGACCTTGCCGAGGATGGTGGCCTCGTCGCCCGGGATGGGCTGGTAGGCGGCGTTGTGCGGCAGCAGCCACACGTGGCCGTCCTCGCGCTTGAAGCGCTTGACCGTGGCCTCCCCGTCGAGCATGGCGGCCACGATGTCGCCGTTCTCCGCGACGGGCTGGCGGCGGACCGTGACCCAGTCCCCGTCGCAGATGGCGGCCTCGATCATGGAGTCGCCGACGACCTTCAGGACGAACAGCTCACCGTCGCCCACCAGTTGGCGGGGGAGCGGGAAGACGTCCTCGACGGACTCCTCGGCCAGGATCGGGCCGCCCGCGGCGATCCGGCCGACCAGGGGCACGTAGGACGCGGCGGGCTTGCCGGTGGTGTCCGTGGGCTGCGAGCTGGGCTGGTCCGAGCCGCGCACCTCGTAGGCGCGGGGGCGGTGCGGATCCCGGCGCAGGAAGCCCTTGCGCTCCAGGGCCATGAGCTGGTGCGCCACCGAGGAGGTGCTCGACAGCCCGACCGCCTGGCCGATCTCCCGCATGGAGGGTGGGTAGCCCCGGCGCTGGACGGAATCCCGGATCACTTCGATGACCCGCCGCTGGCGGTCGGTGAGGCCCGAGCTGTCGGCCCGGATGCCTGGAGGTCGTCCCGGGAGGGCCCGAGCGGGCTTCTGCCCCTCGGCGCTCATGGCTGCGTCATTCATCGGGTGTGCCTGGTCGAGTCGGTTCTGGGAGCGGTCCTGGGCGGTGATTGTGGCGCTGTCTGCGGTGGTGGTCACGTCGGCCCCTCTCGAAATGTTCTCCCTAGCTGGACAACGGTAGTTGCTTTCGAAAGGTTGCGCCAAACACACGTTCGAGTGAAATATCGAAGTTTGCCTGACGTGATCAAGGTCGAGGGTGTACGGCTGAAGATCAAATCGGGCTATTAGGGTACCCTTCGGTGCGAAGCGCACCGAGCGGGTGCCGTGCCCGCCGGGGTTCCCCGGAGGTCCGGGACGGGTCCCGCCGGGGCGGACCGGAGCGCTCCGCGCGGTGGCCCCAGTGTGTCATCAAAGCCCCCGTGCCCCTGCGGCCGGGCTCGCTCGCGTAGGCTCGTGAGCGGTCTTCGCGGCCGCGACACGCGTCCGGCGCGGTTCACCGAACGGCACCAGATCTAGTGGTTTGATTGGCGGCAGCCGCCCACAGGTTGTGGTCGAGGGGTGTTGCCGGTCATTTGCGGGTGCCGCCATCGCCTATGCTGGGGGCTGCTTCGCAAGGCCCCCGTTCGGGGGTCCGCCGAGGCTGAAGATCGTGCACAGTCCTACGAGGGTGAGGAGGGTGGAGAGCCATGCACTGCCCCTTCTGCAGGCACCCCGACAGCCGCGTCGTCGACAGCCGGACCACCGATGACGGCTGCTCGATCCGGCGCCGGCGCCAGTGCCCCGACTGCTCCCGTCGTTTCACGACCGTGGAGACCGCGTCGCTCATGGTGATCAAGCGGAGCGGGGTCACCGAGCCCTTCAGCCGCACCAAGGTCATCTCCGGAGTGCGCAAGGCGTGCCAGGGCCGCCCGGTCACCGAGGACGCCCTGGCCCAGCTCGGTCAGCGGGTCGAGGAGGCGGTGCGCGCCACGGGCAGCGCCGAGCTCTCCACCCACGACGTGGGTCTCGCCATACTCGGCCCCCTGCGGGATCTCGACCTCGTCGCGTATCTGCGCTTCGCGTCCGTGTACCAGGCGTTCGATTCGCTCGAGGACTTCGAGGCCGCCGTCGCGGAGCTCCGCGAGCAGCGGCCCGCCGCGACCGCCGGCGACGGCGACGGGGACGTCCAGGTCCCCGCGCCCAGCACGGCCGCCGACTAGCCGCGGCCATCACAGACCTGCCCGGTGCGCCGCGCGCCCGGGCGAAGACAGACATAGCGCGCCACGGAAGAATTGGGCGCATTAGGGCGTTTTGCCCGTAGAGGGAGGCGGCATGACCGAGACGACGAGCGGCCCGGCACGAGGTTCCCGCTCCAAGGGGAACAAGGGCGGCAAGGGTCTGCGCATCGAACGCATCCACACCACCCCCGGTGTCCACCCGTACGACGAGGTCGTGTGGGAGCGTCGTGACGTCGTCATGACCAACTGGCGCGACGGCTCGATCAACTTCGAGCAGCGCGGCGTGGAGTTCCCCGACTTCTGGTCGGTGAACGCGGTCAACATCGTCACGAGCAAGTACTTCCGCGGCGCCACGGGCTCGCCCGAGCGCGAGTCCAGCCTCCGCCAGCTCATCGACCGCGTCGTGCTGACCTACCGCAAGGCCGGCGAGCAGCACGGCTACTTCGCCTCCCCGGCGGACGCCGAGATCTTCGAGCACGAGCTCACCTACGCCCTGCTGCACCAGATCTTCAGCTTCAACTCCCCGGTCTGGTTCAACGTCGGCACCAAGCAGCCGCAGCAGGTCTCCGCCTGCTTCATCCTCTCCGTCGACGACTCCATGGAGTCCATCCTCGACTGGTACAAGGAAGAGGGGATGATCTTCAAGGGCGGCTCCGGCGCCGGCCTGAACCTCTCCCGCATCCGGTCCTCCAAGGAGCTGCTCTCCTCCGGCGGCAACGCCTCCGGCCCCGTCTCCTTCATGCGCGGCGCCGACGCCTCCGCAGGAACGATCAAGTCGGGCGGCGCCACGCGCCGTGCGGCCAAGATGGTCGTCCTCGACGTCGACCACCCCGACGTCGAGGCCTTCATCGAGACCAAGGTGAAGGAGGAGGAGAAGGTCCGCGCCCTGCGCGACGCCGGCTTCGACATGGACCTGGGCGGCGAGGACATCACCTCCGTCCAGTACCAGAACGCCAACAACTCCGTCCGCGTCAACGACGAGTTCATGAAGGCCGTCGAGACCGGCTCGAAGTTCGGGCTGCGCGCCCGGATGACCGGTGAGGTCATCGAGGAGATCGACGCCAAGGGCCTCTTCCGCAAGATGGCCGAGGCCGCGTGGGCCTGCGCCGACCCGGGCATCCAGTACGACGACACGATCAACCACTGGCACACCTCGCCGGAGACGGGCCGGATCACCGCGTCCAACCCGTGCAGCGAGTACATGCACCTGGACAACTCCTCGTGCAACCTCGCCTCCCTCAACCTCATGAAGTTCCTCCGCGACGACGACGCCGGCAACCAGTCGTTCGACGCAGAGCGCTTCGCCAAGGTCGTCGAGCTGGTCATCACGGCGATGGACATCTCCATCTGCTTCGCCGACTTCCCGACCGAGAAGATCGGTGAGACCACCCGCGCCTTCCGCCAGCTGGGCATCGGCTACGCCAACCTCGGCGCCCTGCTGATGGCCACCGGCCACGCCTACGACAGCGACGGCGGCCGCGCCCTCGCCGGTGCCATCACCTCCCTGATGACCGGCACCTCGTACAAGCGCTCCGCCGAGCTGGCCGCGGTCGTCGGCCCGTACGACGGCTACGCCCGCAACGCCGACGCCCACAAGCGCGTCATGCGGCAGCACGCCGACGCCAACGCCGCCGCCCGGCGCATGGACGACCTGGACACCCCGGTCTGGGCCGCGGCGACGGAGGCCTGGCAGGACGTCGTCCGCCTCGGCGAGAAGAACGGCTTCCGCAACGCCCAGGCCTCGGTGCTGGCGCCCACCGGCACCATCGGTCTGATGATGGACTGCGACACCACGGGCGTCGAGCCGGACCTGGCCCTGGTCAAGTTCAAGAAGCTCGTCGGCGGCGGCTCGATGCAGATCGTCAACAACACGGTGCCGAAGGCGCTCAAGCGCCTGGGCTACCAGCCGGAGCAGGTCGAGGCGATCGTCGCCCACATCGCCGAGCACGGCAACGTGATCGACGCCCCGGGCCTGAAGCCCGAGCACTACGAGGTCTTCGACTGCGCCATGGGCGAGCGGGCGATCTCCGCCATGGGCCACGTGCGCATGATGGCCGCCGCCCAGCCGTTCCTCTCCGGCGCCATCTCCAAGACGGTGAACCTGCCGGAGTCGGCCACCGTCGAGGAGGTCGAGGAGGTCTACTTCGAGGGCTGGAAGATGGGCCTGAAGGCCCTCGCGATCTACCGCGACAACTGCAAGGTCGGCCAGCCGCTCTCCGCCAAGAAGAAGGAGGAGGCGAAGGCCGAGGCCGCCGCCCCCGCCCCGGAGAAGGTCGTCGAGTACCGCCCCGTCCGCAAGCGCCTCCCCAAGGGCCGCCCGGGGATCACCACCTCCTTCACGGTGGGCGGCGCCGAGGGCTACATGACCGCCAACTCCTACCCGGACGACGGTCTCGGCGAGGTCTTCCTGAAGATGTCCAAGCAGGGCTCGACCCTCGCGGGCATGATGGACGCCTTCTCCATCGCCGTCTCGGTCGGTCTGCAGTACGGCGTGCCGCTGGAGACCTACGTCTCGAAGTTCACCAACATGCGCTTCGAGCCGGCCGGTATGACGGACGACCCGGACGTACGGATGGCGCAGTCGATCGTCGACTACATCTTCCGCCGCCTCGCGCTGGACTTCCTGCCGTTCGAGACCCGCTCGGCTCTGGGGATCCACTCCGCCGAGGAGCGCCAGCGCCACCTGGACACCGGCTCGTACGAGCCGGCCGACGAGGACGTCGACGTGGAGGGCCTCGCCCAGTCCGCGCCGCGGCAGACGGAGGCCCCCAAGCCGGCGGCCCAGCCGGCCGCCGCGGTCCCGGCCCCGAAGCAGGCCCACAACTCCACCGAACTGGTGGAGATGCAGCTCGGGCTGAACGCGGATGCCCCGCTGTGCTTCTCCTGCGGCACGAAGATGCGCCGCGCGGGCAGCTGCTACCTCTGCGAGGGCTGCGGCTCGACCAGCGGCTGCAGCTGACGTGAGACGAGGGCGGCGCCCCGGAGGAATTCCTCCTCCGGGGCGCCGCCCCTTTTTCCTTCCGGTCCTATCCGGTTCTGTGCCGGTCTATGCCGGAGGAGTCAGCTCCCGCTCCGCCTCGGTGATCGGCACGTCGTTGATGCTGGCCTCGCGGCGTCGCATCAGGCCGTCCGGGGCGAATTCCCACTGCTCGTTGCCGTAGCTGCGCCACCACTGGCCGCCGGCGTCGTGCCACTCGTACCGGAAGCACACCGAGATCCGGTTGCCGGACCACGACCAGAGCTCCTTACGCAGCCGGTAATCCCGTTCCTTCTCCCATTTGCGCCGCAGGAATTCCCGGATCGCGGCGCGGCCGGTGATGAATTCGTCCCGGTTCCGCCAGACGCAGTCCTCGGTGTAGGCGAGGGCGACCCGTTCGGGATCGCGGCTGTTCCAGGCGTCCTCGGCGGCCTGCACCTTGGCGCGGGCGGAGGCCTCGTCGAATGCGTCGAGGGGGGCCAATGGCGGGCGCTGGGTCATGGCGTGCCCTTTCCATGCAGAGTGAATGGAGCGGAGAACGAGCGTTCTCCCGCTTCCCGTGTAGCCTAGAGAACGATCGTTCTCCGCGCCAGCCCGGGAGGGGCCATGGACATCACCGAAGCCGACGGACGCCTGCTCGACGCCGCGGAGGCCCTGTTCTACGAGCACGGCGTCCAGGCGGTCGGGATGGACCGGATCCGTACCGCGTCAGGGGTCTCGCTCAAGCGCCTCTACCAGCGCTTCCCCTCGAAGGATGTGCTGGTGGAGGCCTATCTGCGGCGCCGTGACGCACGTTGGCGCGGCGCGCTCGCCGAGTACGTCGCCGCGCGCCCGTCGGCGGCGGAGCGGCCCCTCGCGGTATTCGACTGGCTGGAGGAATGGTTCGGCGAACCGGGTTTCCGTGGCTGCGCGTTCATCAATGCCTACGGCGAACTCGGTACGGCTTCCCCGGGCGTGGCCGAAGCGGTGCGGGACCACAAGGCGGCAGTGCTGCGCTATCTGCGGGAACTCGTATGCGATGCGGGGGCTGCAGAACCGGGGCCCGTGGCGGAGCAATTGGCCGTCCTGGCCGACGGCGCGATCACCACGGCTGCGATCACCGGCACCGCGGCGCCCGCGCGCAGCGCGCGAGCCGCCGCATCGGCCGTGCTGGAGGCCGCCGGTGCCCGGGAGCGGCCGGCGGGCCGTCCCGGCGGATCGGAGGGGTAACGAGAGGTGCCTGCGGAGGAGTTGGTGCGGTTGCCGACGCGCGGGTCGCGGACCGGGCTCGGCGGGGCGGACGCGGAGGCCCTCGGACGGGTGCAGTCCTCCGGTACGTGACTGCGGGCCGCTCCCCGGGCCGTACGATGGCGCGGTGCTGGTCAAGTGGACTCGCTGCACCGTGGTCGACCGCCGCGGATTCGAGCGCGGACAACGCAAGTGGGCGGGCCTGCTCGGCGAGCCCGGCTTCCGGGGGCAGGGCGGGGGCTGGAGCAGAGGGCGCCCGCACGTGGTGCACCTCTTCGGCTTCTGGGAGAGCCGGGCGTTCTACGACTCCTTCATGGCGCGGTCCCACGACAGGCTGGCGGCCGCGCAGGCCGGAACCTTCAAGAACGCCCAAGTGCGGCTGTTCGAGCACCGCTTCGACGTGAAGGTGGGATTCAGCCCGCAGTTCGCGGACGCGGATGTGGTGCGTATCGCCCACTGCCGGGTCCGGGCGGACCGTGTGGAGCACTTCACCCTGATGCAGGAGAAGGTGTGGAGCCCGGCCATGGCGGGGTCTCCGGGGATGCTGCGCGGCGTGTTCGGGGAGGCCCCCGGCCGGGAATTCCTCGTGCTCTCCGTGTGGAACTCCGGGGCGGAGCACGGGAAGTACCGTGCGGAGCGGGTCGAGCGGCTCGCCCTGCGGACACAGCTCGAAGCCGATGTGGCGGAGATCGGCGGCGACATCGTCGCCCTGGAGCCGTCCTGGACCGTGTGAGGCGCCGGGGCGCCCGCCGGGCGGGCGCCCCACCGGTCAGGCGGGCGGGGCGAAGACGCCCGCGCGGGCTGCCGCCAGGGCGGCGTCCGCGGCCTGCCCGGCGACCGTCCCGTCGAGCGGCTCACGGGTGATGAACAGCCGGAAGAACAGCGGCGCCGTGACGGCCCCGGCGAGCGCGCCGGGGTCGGTGCCGGCGGGCAGCTCGCCGCGCGCGGCGGCCCGCTCGACCAGCGGCGCGCAACGCCCGAAGCGCTCGGCGTAGAAGGCTCGCAGCGCGTTTGCCGCCTGCTCCGACTGGAAGGCGGCCGCGATGACGGCGGCGGGGGCCGCCCCGGCGGCCGGATCGGCGAAGGTGTCCACGACTTCTTGCGCCAGGGCGTGCAGATCGCCGCTGAGGGATCCGGTGTCGGGCGGCGTCCAGTCGTCCTCGCCGGCCGCGTCCAGTGCGTCGGCGACGAGCCCTTCGATGCTGCCCCAGCGCCGGTAGAGGGTCGTCTTGTGCACGCCGGAGTGCTCGGCCACGTACTCCACGGTGAGCCCGGGGTAGCCGTGTTCGACCAGACCGGAGAGGACGGCGTCGCGTACGGCGGCGCGCGTGCGGGCGGTCCGCCCGCCGGGGCGGACCGTGCCGGGCGGCGGAGACATCGGAGACAACTGCAACTCCCATTGCGTTAGCCGGGCGAGCCGTGTCATGCTGAGCGTAACGCAACTCGTGTCGTGTTTGGCGCCCCGCGGTCCGGCGGTCCGGCGCCCGGCCACCGGCTGATGAGGCGGCCCGCCGGCGCCGGATCTAGGGTGGCGGCATGGCACGGCCCCGACGCATCGTTCTCATCCGGCACGGAGAGTCGGTGGGCAACGTCGACGACACGGTCTACGAACGGGAGCCCGACCATGCCCTGAGTCTGACGGAAAGAGGCCGCAAGCAGGCCGAAGAGGCGGGTGGACCGCTCCGCGAGCTCTTCGGGGACGAGCGGGTCTCGGCCTACGTCTCGCCCTACCGCCGCACCCACCAGACCTTCCATGCCCTGGGCCTCGACCCGGGCCGCGTACGCGTCCGCGAGGAGCCGCGGCTGCGCGAGCAGGACTGGGGCAACTGGCAGGACCCCGTCGACGTGCGCAAGCAGAAGGCCTACCGCGACGCCTACGGCCACTTCTTCTACCGCTTCGCCCAGGGCGAGTCCGGAGCCGACGTCTATGACCGCGTCGGCGCATTCCTGGAGAGCCTGTGGCGCAGCTTCGAGGACCCCGGCCACCCGCCCAACGTCCTGCTCGTCACCCACGGCCTGACCATGCGGCTCTTCTGCATGCGCTGGTTCCACTGGACGGTCGCGGAGTTCGAGTGCCTGTCCAACCCGGGCAACGCCGAGAGCCGCGCGCTGCTCCTCGGGCCCGACGGCCGGTACCACCTCGACCGGCCGTTCGAGCGCTGGTGCACCCCGGAACCGTACGGATTCACCGGTTAACCGGTTAGACGCCACCGCGGGCGCCGGAAAGGAATTAGAGTTCGCTCCGATGACCGCTGACCGATTCCACCGCGCACTGGCGAGCCTGCGCGGGCTGGCCCTCGGCGATGCCCTCGGCTCCCAGTTCTTCGTCCCCGGCAACTACCCCTCCCTCAAGCGCCGCGAGCTGCCCCCGTCCCCCTGGCAGTGGACCGACGACACCGAGATGGCCTGCTCCGTGCTGGCCGTCCTCGCCGGGCACGGGCGCATCGACCAGGACGCACTCGCCCGCTCCTTCGCGGAGCACCACGACTTCGACCGGGGCTACGGCCCGGCGGTGGGCCGCATGCTGCGCCTGGTCAGGGAGGGGGGCGACTGGCGCGAGCTGGCCTCGGCGCTCTTCAACGGGCAGGGCTCCTGGGGCAACGGCGCGGCCATGCGCATCGCCCCCCTCGGCGCCTGGTACGCGGACGACCCGGAACAGGCCACGCACCAGGCCGAGATCTCGGCGTACACCACCCACCAGCACCGCGAGGCGGTGGCCGGGACCATGGCCGTGGCCGCCGCGGCGGCCATCGCCGCCGGGCTGACCGGCCCGGTCACCTCCGAGGCGCTCCTGGACGGGGTCATCGCCCTCGTGCCGCGCAGCGCCGTTCAGGCGGGGCTGCGCCGCGCACGGGACATGCTCGACTACGGCGACGCGACCACCGTCGCCGCCGTCCTCGGTTGCGGGCGCCGCACCAGCGCGCACGACACGGTGCCCTTCGCCCTGTGGTCCGCGGCG
>NZ_JBPQTW010000193.1:0-13312 GCF_051386535.1 Streptomyces sp. URMC 127 | reverse complement strand
CACCCCCAACGGCAAGATCGACCGCGTGGCCCTCCCCGCCCCCGTCTACGCGACCGACCCGGACCGCACCCGCGCACCGCGCACGCCTCAGGAAGAAGTCCTCTGCGGCCTGTTCGCCGAAGTCCTGAACGTTCCCCACGTCGCCCCGGAGGACAGTTTCTTCGACCTGGGCGGCCACTCCCTCCTCGCCACCCGCCTCATCAGCCGCATCCGCACCGTCCTCGGCGTCGAACTCCCCATCCGGGCTCTCTTCGAGACCCCCACCCCCGAGGCGCTGGCCGTTCGCCTGGAGGTGGGTACGCAGGAGGACGCGTTCGGGGTGCTGCTGCCGTTGCGGCCGCAGGGGCGGAAGGAGCCGTTGTTCTGCGTGCATCCGGCCGGTGGTCTGAGCTGGCCGTACGCGGGGCTGCTGAGCCATCTGGACCCGGAGGTCCCGTTGTACGGCCTGCAGGCGCGCGGCCTGACCCCGGAGTACGGGGCCGCGGTATCGGTCGAGGAGATGGTCATCGACTATCTCGACCAGATCACCCAGGTGCAGCCGACGGGCCCGTACTACCTCCTGGGCTGGTCCTTTGGCGGCGTGGTGGTGCACGCGCTCGCGGAGGAGCTCCAGCGGCGCGGTGAGAAGGTCGCGTTGCTGGTGATCATCGACACGTACCCGGCACGCCCGCTGGACGAGGACACGCTCGGCAAGGTCGCCGCTCTGGAGACGTCGCGGATGTACATGGGCATGCTCGACGCCTTCGACATCGACACGGAGGGGCTGGGCGTGGACGAGTCCTCGCTCACGCACGAGCGGTTCATGGCGGTGCTGCGGACGCAGAACACCGCGTTCGCGAGCCTGGAGGAGGACTTCGTCGAAGCGGCGATGCGCGTCCTGGTCAACAACATCACGATCGGCTCGCGCTTCGAGCACGGGCACGTGTCCACGGATCTGCTCCTGATCACGGGAACGCAGGACCCGGACGCGCCCTACACGATCTCCCCGGAGGCATGGAGTCCTTTCGTGGACGGTCAGATCGACTGGTACGTGGTTTCCGCCGCGCACCACAGCATGATGCAGCCGGGGCCGCTGGCCGAACTCGGTCCCGTACTCGCCGAGAAGCTGCGCGAACTTCACTACGGAGAGGATCAGGAATCATGAGCAACCCCTTTGACGACGAGGACGGCCGCTTTCTGGTGCTGGTGAACGACGAGGGCCAGTATTCGCTGTGGCCGGCGTTCGCGGAGGTGCCGGGCATGTGGACCGTCGCGCATCAGGAGGACACCCGGGCGGCGTGCCTGGAGTTCATCGAGGAGAACTGGGTGGACATGCGGCCGCTCAGTCTGGTGCGGGAGATGGAGGAGAGGGCCTCCTGAGGAGAGGGCCCCCTGAGGGAGGGGGACGCCGGGGAGGGATGGTGCCGGGCGGGGCCGGGTTGTCATCCTTGGTTGACATCCTTCCGACTGTCAACCTAGGATGACAATATGGAGCTGGACCGGCTTGTGATGCTCGCCAAGGCCCCGGAGACCGTGGACCCCATAGAGGGTCTGAGGGCCGCCCATGACGTGCGCCGCGAGATGGAGCGCCTGGAAGCCGTGCTGGTGCGCAGAGCGCGCACCCAGGGGCGGACCTGGGCCGAAATCGCCGAGGTGCTGGGGATCAGCAAACAGGCCGTGCACAAGAAGTACGGCGGCCGCGGGATCTTCCGTTCCCAGGCCTGATTCATCCATCCCGATTCCCTTATCCGCCTTCGCCTTTCCCCGTCACCCCCACCCCCACCCCCGCCTTCTCGATTCCGCATGCCTGCCGGCTCATGGGTCGGGCGCCACGACACGACGGCGCCGGTGGCCCGGCAGCTGCATGCCCGGCTGCGGGCGGGGGAGACGGGGAAACGGGGAGACGGCGGGACGGGAAGGCTAGGAGCGAGTGACGAAATGAGTTCCCAGTCCGTTGTACGAGAGGCCGTCGCCGTGGCGGTGGCCGCGAACCTTCCGGTGATCCTCTGGGGTGCCCCCGGCACTGGAAAGACCTCCTCCGTGCTCGCGTTGGGGGAGGCGCTCGGGATGCCCGTCGAAGTCGTCGTCGGCTCCATCCGCGAGCCGAGTGACTTCTCCGGTCTGCCCGTGCTGCGCGACGGCAGCACCTACTTCGCCCCGCCGCGCTGGGCCGAGCGCCTCGCCGGTTCGGGCCACGGCCTGCTGTTCCTGGACGAGTTGACGACCGCGCCACCAGCGGTGCAGGCCGCCATGCTCAGGGTGGTGCTGGAGCGTACCGTCGGTGACCTCGTCCTGCCGGAAGAGGTGCGCATCGTCGCCGCGGCCAACCCGCCCGAACAGGCCGCCGACGGGTGGGACTTGTCCGCGCCGCTCGCCAACCGGCTGATCCACCTGCACTGGCAGGTCGACGCCGGCGACATCGCCGAGGGCTTCGCCGGCGGGTTCGCCGTACCGGAGCTGGACCGCAAGGACGCCCCGGGCGACGCCGAGGTCACCCGGGCCAGGTCGCTGGTCGGCGCCTTCCTGCGCGTGCGGCCGGCCCTGGTGCTGGCCGTGCCGGACAGCCCGGACCGGGCGGGCCGCAGCTGGCCCAGCCCCAGGACGTGGGAGATGGCGGCGAAGGCCATCGCGGCGTGCGAGCACAGCGCGGCCGCTGACGAGGTGCTGACCGAGCTCGTCCTGGGCGCGGTGGGCGAGGCCGCCGGATTCGAGTTGATCTCGTGGCTGCGCAACCTCGACCTGCCCGACCCCGAGACCCTCCTGACCGATGCGCACGCGCCGCTGCCCGAACGGGTCGACCGGCTGCACGCCGTGCTGGGCGCCGTCGTCGCCCACGTACTGGCCGACGGCAGCCCCGGCTTGTGGGAACAGGCGTGGACCGTGGTGGCGAGGGCCGCCCGCAGCGCCCCGGACGTCGCGGCCGGCGCGGCCCGGTCGCTGGCCAGGAACCGGCCGACCGGCGCGGCGCTGCCGCACACCATGCTGGAACTCGCACCCATCCTGCGCGCCGCGGGACTGCTGCGATGAGCGACGACCCCGAGGCCGGACAGCCCCCGCCGGACCGAGCGCGGGACGGCACGACCGCCCGCGCGACCGAGCAGGCGCTGGAGCGGTTCGCCGCGGCCAGGCTGTGGGCCGTACACCAGGCCCCCTACCTGGCGTCGGCCGTCTTCGCGCTCACCCCCGTCGTGCTGGAGCCCGCCCTCGACGAGCGGACCGGAGAGCCCGTGCCGGACCCGGAGTTCCGGGCCTTTCCCGCGGACACCCGGTGGAACGTGCACGTGGAGGCCGCGACCGCCCTGGCCACCCCGGTGCCCGAGATCGGCTGGTGGCTGCTGCACCACGTGGGCCACCTCGTGCGTTCCCACGCCGCACGCTCACCGGTGCGCCCCGAGTCGCCCGGCACCGCGGGCTCCCATGCCGCCGGCCCGGTCAGGGACAGCGAGGCCCACCGCTGGAACCAGGCCGCCGACGCGGAGATCAACGACGACCTGGAGGCCGAGGGGCTGGCGGGCCCGGACGGGGTCATCTCGCCCACCGTCCTGGGACTGCCGTCGAACCGGATGGCGGAGGAGTACGTCCCGATGCTCGACGTGCTCGACGAAGCGGTCGGCCGGGGCGGCAGGGCGCTGGCGGACGCCGTCGACTGCGGCAGCGCTGCCGACGGCTTGGAGCGGAGCTACGAGGACTCCGGATCCGGCGGCGGACTGAGCGAGCTGGAGCGCGAGTTGCTGGAGCGGTCCATCGCCGCCGGCATCCAGGAGCGGACGAGCGCGCGCAGCGAGGTACCGCTGGGATGGCGCCGGTGGGCCGAGGAGCGGCTGCGGCCCCGGGTGAACTGGCGCGCCCAGCTGGGTTCCCTGATCCGGCGCGGCCTGAGCCTGGCCGCGGGCCGGGTCGACTTCAGCTACCGCAGGCCGTCCCGCCGGGCCGCCGCGTACCCCGGCGTCGTGGTCCCGGCCATGGTCAGTCCCGTGCCGTCCACCGTGGTGGTGATCGACACCTCGGGCAGCGTCACCGAGCCCGTTCTCGGGAAGCTCGTCGCCGAGGTCACCGCGATCCTCGACGGCGTCACCGGCCCGCACCGGCGGCTGCGCGTGCTGTGCTGCGACACGGCCGCCCACCCCGTGCAGGAGGTCAGGCGCGCCGAGGACGTGCGGCTGGTCGGCGGCGGCGGCACCGACATGCGGGCGGGACTAGCGGCGGCGACCGCGCTGCGTCCGCGCCCCGACCTCGTGATCGTGCTGACCGACGGTCAGACCCCGTGGCCGGAGCACCGGCCCGCCGCGCCGGTGGTCGTCTGCCTCATCGGCGACGGCGGGGAGGCGCCGGAGTGGGCGGCCACGGTGCGCGTGCCCGAGAAGCAGGAGGAACAGGAGAAAGGGGCGTCATGACCGTCGCGTTTCCCGAGGGGCCGGAAGAGCCGGAGAAGGCGGAGGGGCACGAAGGACAGGCCGGCGGGGCGGGGCGCGAGGGCCCTCCCGGGGGCTGGGACGTGGGCGCCGACGGCGACCCCGTTCCGGAGCCGCTGCCCGAATGGCAGGAGCACGGCTTCACCATCGCCGAGGCCCGGCGGTGGATCGAGGGGAAGTTCCTCGTCGCCGAGGCCGAACGCTGGCGCACCTCCGGTGTCTACACCCCGGAGAAGGCCCGCGAATGGCGGACCGCCGGCGCGACCCCGTACACCGTCGACGGCTGGCTGCGGGCCGGCATGACCCCCCGGGACGCCGTGCGCTGGCGCGAACTGGGCTACTCCCCGCAGGAGGCCGCGGAGCGGCACTTGGCGGGCGAGAGCCCGCAGCCCCGGGGCTGGTTGTACCGGATGCTCAACCGTGGCACCCGCCCCCCGGACCCGTACGCGGGAGACCCGGAGAAGTCCGAGGCCATGCGGGAGCTGCTGCGCTCCGGGGTGGCCGCCGCGACGGCGCGCGGGTTCGTCGAGTCCGGCTGGTCCGGGCGCGACGCGCTCGACTGGGCCAAGCGCGGGATCGAGCCGGGCGACGCCAAGCTCTTCCACGCCCTGGGCGTCTCCGCCGCGGAGGCCGAGAAGCTCGTACGGGACGGCGAGGACGCCGTGACCGTGGTCACCGCGTGGTGGGGCGCCGGAATCCCGATGGACGAGGTCGCCGCCTGGCGCGGGGCCGGGTTCGGCGCGGAGGAGGCCGCGCAGATGCGCAAGGAGGGGACCGATGTCGAACAGGCGAAGATCCTCCGCGCGCTCACCGAAGGCGGCGACTTCGCCTGACGGACTGACGGACTGACGGACTGACGGACTGACGGCCTGCCGGTTCGACGGACTGCCGGTTGACGGTCTGGCGACCTGGCGGCCTGACGAGCGGGCCGGCGCACACCAGGAAACCCGGGAACGGAGGAACGAAGGAATGGAGGTGACCGGACATGCTGTCCACGAAAACGGCCGTACTGGCGGAGGGCCTGTGTAAGAGCTTCGGTGAGACGCGGGCGCTCGACGGCTTCGACCTGATGGTGCCCGAGGCGACCGTGTGCGGCCTGCTGGGCCCCAACGGCGCGGGGAAGACGACGGCGGTGCGCATCCTGTCGACCCTGCTGGAGGCCGACGGCGGCCGGGCCGAGGTGGCCGGCTACGACGTCGCCCGGCAGCCCGCCGAGGTCCGCCGCCGGATCGGCCTCACGGGGCAGTCCGCGGCCGTCGACGACATCCTGACCGGGCGGCGGAACCTGGAGATGTTCTGCCGGCTGTTCCACCTCGGCGCGGCGGCGGCCAGACGGCGGAGCGGTGAGCTGCTGGAGCAGTTCGGCCTGGAGGAGGCCGCCGACAGGCCCGTCAAGCAGTACTCCGGCGGCATGCGGCGGCGCCTGGACCTCGCGGCCGGCCTCATCCTGGCGCCCAAGGTGCTGTTCCTGGACGAGCCGACCACCGGCCTCGACCCGCGCAACCGCCGGGAGATGTGGACCGCCGTCCGCCGGCTCGTCGCCGGGGGCACCACCGTGCTGCTGACCACCCAGTACCTGGAGGAGGCCGACCAGCTGGCCGACCGGATCGCGGTGATCGACACGGGCAAGGTCATCGCCGAGGGCACCCCCGCCCATCTGAAGTCCGCCGTCGGCGGCGACCAGCTGGACGTGGTGCTGCGCGACGGCGATCGGATGGCGGAGGCCACCGGCATCGTCGCCCGCGTCACCGGCGCCCGGCCGGAGACCGACCCGGAGACGCAGCGGATCAGCGCCCCCGCCCCCGACCGCGTCGCGGTGCTCACCGAGGTGATGCGGGCGCTCGACGACGAGGGGATGGCGGTGGCCGACGTGGCGCTGCGCGGGCCGACGCTGGACGACGTCTTCCTGCGCCTGACCGGACACCGTACCGAGGAGGAAGCGGCCGCATGACCGCGACGACACCGGACGCCCCGGCCACCACCCCCGGCGACCGACTGCGCTGGGCGGTGTCCGACGGCTGGACCATCGCCCGCCGCTATCTGACGCACTGGGTGCAGGAACCGGGCCGCATCCTCGCCGGATTGCTCTTCCCCGGCATGATGGTCCTGCTCTTCGGCTACGTCTTCGGCAGTGCGATGAAGGTGCCGGGCGGCGACTACCGCGAGTTCCTCATGCCGGGCCTGTTCGCGATGACCATGGCGATGGGCATCGCGGTGACGGTGACCTCCGTGACCACCGACGCCGCGCGCGGGGTCACCGACCGGTTCCGGTCCATGCCGATGGCGCGCTCCGCCGTCGTGACCGGGCGCTGCATCGCCGACATGGTCAACTCGGTGCTGGACCTGGCCGTGCTGATCGGGTGCGGCCTGCTGGTCGGCTGGGGCTGGCACCGCGGTCCCGGTGCGGTGCTGGGCGCGCTCGGGCTGCTCCTGCTGCTGCGCTTCGCCCTGATCTGGGTGGGCATCTATCTGGGACTGGTCCTGCCGGGCCCGGAGGCGGTGCCGGTGGTCCTGGCGCCGGTGTACCCACTGACCATGATCGCGAACACGTTCGTGGCACCCGGGCAGATGCCGTCCTGGCTCGGCGCGATCGCCGAGTGGAACCCCCTGTCGGCCACCGTGTCGGCGACGCGCAGGCTCTTCGGCAACCCCGGCATCGGCCCGGGGGACTCCTGGGCCGCGGGGCACTCTCTGCTGCTCGCCGTCGTCTGGCCCCTCGTCCTCGTGGCCGTCTTCCTGCCGCTCTCCGTCCGCCGCTACCGGCGGCTCAGCCGCTGAGCGGGCGGCCGCACCCCGCTGCGGACGCCCCGAACCAGGATTTCCCCCGAACCAGGATTTCCCCCGAACCAGGATTTCCCCCGAGGCCGGATCCCCGGCCCCGGATTCCCCGAACACGGAGGCGCATTGATGATCCCCCCTGCCCTGGAACGGGCCCTGTACGGTCTCCACGCCACGCACGTGCTCCATCTGGCCGACAAACACGGCGTGTTCCCCGCCCTCGCGGAGCGGCCGGCGACGGCGACCGCCCTCGCCGTACGCCTGAAGGCCGACGGCGAGACGCTGGAGCGGATGCTGCTCGTCCTGGACTCCCTGGGCCTCGTCGAACGCGCCGAGGACGGCACCTACCACGTACCCACCGCCGTACGGCCCTACCTGGACCCCGCGGCCCCGCGCTACGTCGGCGGATTCCTCACCCACATGGTCACCAGCACGGCCGAGCGCATGCCGCTGCTCGACACGTACTTGAGCGCGGGGAAGGAGGCGGCCGACGCCGGCCGGCCCGCGCCCTTCGACCTCATCTACGCCACCCCCGAGTCCACGGAACGCTTCCTCACGGCGATGTGGCAGCTCAGCGCCGACGTCTCGCGCGAGCTGGCGGAACTGGCCGGTCTGACCGGGACCCGGCGGCTGATCGACGTCGGCGGGGCCGGCGGCGCCTTCTGCGTGGCCGCCCTCCGCGCGGCGCCCGGTCTGCGGGCCACCGTCTTCGACCTGCCCCAGGTCGGGCCCCACCTGGAGGCGACGGCCCGTGCCCACGGCCTCGCGGACCGCCTGGACTTCGTCGCCGGAGACTTCGTCGCCGGCGACGAACTCCCGGCGGGCGACTGTTTCGCCTTCGGCTACGTGCTCTCCGACTGGGACGACGACACTTGTGTCGCCCTGCTTCGCAAGGCGCACCGGGCCTGCGCGCCGGGAGGCCGGGTCCTGGTCATGGAGCGGCTCTTCGACGACGACCGCCGCGGCCCGATGGGCACCGCCGTGATGAACCTGTCCATGCACATCGAGACCCGGGGACGGCACCGCACGGCCGCCGAATACGGCGAGCTGCTCGACCAGGCCGGATTCCGGCCGGGCCCGGTCCACCGGTCCGGCCAGGACAAGCACGTGGTGACCGGGCACAAGCCTGCCGCCGGCGCGTCCGGGGAATCCGCCACATCCATCACATCCGCCACATCCATGACATCCGACACGTCCGGCCCGTTCAGCATCTCCGGCGCCGGTGCCGGTACCACCGGCGCACCGCACATACAGGGGGAGACATGACCATCGGCTTACGATTCCCCGGCCTCTCGGGCCGCTGCGAGGAGATCGCTCGCACCCAGGCGGCCGCCGGCCGGCTGGCGCTCGGGGAGGCCGACCGGAGCCGGTTCGCCGAGACCTACGAGGCGGCCGTCAGGGCGGGGGCGGGCACCGAGAACGAACTGCTGCGCCTGCTCACCCGCCCGTTCAGCCGGCTCGAACCCATACCGATGTACTACCGCTACTCCAGCCTGCACGTCTACGACTGGTTCCTGCGCCGGACCCCGGGCGACGACCCCGTCGCGGCGGCCGTGGTGGCCCTGGACGCCACCCTCGCCGAACTGGCCGCCGTGGAGCGGCAGGAGGCCGCGGTACGCGGCGCGGACGCCCCGCACCTGCCGGAGCGGCTGCGGCGCCTGGCCGTGCTCCGCACCCGCTGCCGGGCCCTGCCCGTCGCCCCGCACGGAAAACGCCTCGGCGGTGACGCGATCGACGAGGCGGCGGGCGATCCCGGGGCCCGCTGGCGGGCGGCCGTGCTGACCAGTTGCACCGGCTTCCCGATGTCGGACCACCACGACGAGCACATCTTCCTGCGGGCGGTGCACGCCTGCGAACTCGCCTTCTACGTGATCCGCCGACTCGCCGTGGACACCGTCACCCGCCTCGCCGAGTCCGCCCGCTCCGAGGCCCTCGCCCTGCTGGGGCAGCTCGCCCACCACGCCGAGGTGCCCAACCACGTCTTCCACGTCCTGCGCACCCTCACCCCGGAGCTGTTCATGGGCTTCCGCGAGGCCACGGGGGCCGCCAGCGCCGTGCAGTCGCTCAACTACCACCTGATGGAGCTCGTGGTGTACGGCCACGACCCGCGCAAGGCGGCGGTCTTCGACCGCTTCGAGCACCTGCGCGAGCTCAACGCCCCCCGCCTGCGCGCCGTGCGCTCCCTCCGGGAGGCCGTCGGGGCCGCCGGCGACGGGGAGCTGGCCGGCGCCCTGGCGGTCGTCGAACGCGGACTGCTCACCTGGCGCGGCCGGCACTACGGCTTCGGGCGCCGCTACCTCCCCGGCATCAAGGGCTCCGGCGGCACGGAGGGCGCCGACTACCTGAAACCGTTCGTCGACAAGGTCTACCCGCCGGCGGTCCCGGCGACCGTCCGGCCGCCGGTCGAGCTGACCCGGTTCGCCTTCCGCTGACCGCCGCCCCGCCCTAGCCCCCCGCCGGGCTCAGCGTCACCGGCGCGGACTCGTACCCCCAGATGAGGTTCGAGCGCATGCGGCGCGCGGGCCCCGCCGGTTCCGCGGCGCCGACCCGGCGGATGAGCTCGTCGAACATCACCGTCAGCTCGGTGGTGGCCAGCGAGGCGCCGAGGCAGAAGTGGTGGCCGGTGGCGAAGGCCAGGTGGCGGGTGGGGTTCCTGGCCACGTCGAACCGCTCCGGCTCGGGGAAGACGGCCCCGTCGCGGTTGCCCGCGGGCAACCACAGCGCCAGCTGCTCCCCGGCCCGGATCTCCTGACCGCCGACCTCGGTGCCGGTGGTGGCGGTCCGCAGCACGTGCATGGCGGGGCTGGTCCAGCGCAGGATCTCCTGGACCGCGGAGGGGAGCAGCTCCGGATCCTGCCGCAGCCGCCGCCACTCGGCGGGGTGGTCGATGAGGGCGAGCAGCCCGCCGACGGTGGCGTGCCGGGTGGTCTCGTTGCCGCCGGAGATCAGGCCGTCGCAGTTGAGGAAGATCTCCTCATCCGTCAGGCGGGCGCCGTCGACGGTGCCGTCGAGCAGCGCGGTGACGATGTCGTCCTGGGGCTCCTTGCGCCGCCGCTCCAGCAGTTCCTCGTAGTAGGAGAGGATGTCCACGTGCGCCTCGGCCACCGCCAGCGGATCGGTCTGCTCCGACACCGCGCCGAAGGCGGTCATGGTGCGCTCCAGCATGAAGTCCCAGTCCTGCGGCGGCACTCCGATCATGTCGCAGATCACGGAGACGGGGAGCCGCGCGGCGACGGCCGTGAAGTCGCAGGTGCCCTCGGCGAGCGCCCGGTCGAGGGCGGAGGCGACCGTGCGGCGCATGTTCTGTTCGAGGCGGGCGACCATGCGCGGGGTGAAGGCGGAGTTGATGATCCGGCGGATGGCGCCGTGCCGGGGCGGGTCGGTGACGATGAGCATCTTGCCGGCGGCGGAAGCCGTGGCGGCGGGGTTGTGGTCCAGGCGCATGCCGCGCTCGGAGGTGAAGGTGCCCGGGTCCTTGAGCACCCGGGAGATGGCGTCGTGGGAGAGCACCGCCCAGAAGGAGCCCGCCGGACGTTCGTTGCGATGGACGGGGGATGCGGACCGCAGCCGTTCCCAGATCCGTTCGGGGTTCCCGCCGGCGTAGAGCCCGGGGTCGGACAGGTCGACGGCCGGTAAGGCGGCGGACGGGGATTCGGGGCCGTTGCGCGGGTCTGCCATACGGGGCGCTCCTCGGTGCGGACACTTACGGACACACTCACGGACACATGCGGGCACTGATACGGGCACACGGAGTTTCTCCGCACCCTTCGTCCCTTCATACCCCGGGCACTGAGGCTGACGGAACAGGCCGTAGGGGCAAGGCGGAGGAACGCGGCGGCATGCGTGCGCCGAAATGCAGGAATGATTGGAAATAAGTTTCCGATCAAGGGCGATTGGAGTGGAACCTCCCATTGCCGTAGCATGACCGGCGTCGTAATTTGCGCCCTCGGTGATCTCGTCGCAGGCGAGATCGGACCACTGCTGATCGAATTCCCTGCCGCATTTCCCGCCCGGCCCGGAAGACGGAGTCCCCGTCGGCGCGAGCCGACGCAGGCAGGGCAGCCGGACGGCCGATGAGGTGCACCGTGCTGCCCGCAGACTTTGTCTCCGGCAGAACGGAATGCACGTCGTGGATCTGAGCGCGGCCAATCGGAAAGGCCTCAGCCTCTTCGCCCTGATCATGATCGGGCTGGGGTCCATTTTCGGCTCCGGCTGGCTCTTCGGAGCCGGACAGGCGGCGCAGGTCGCGGGCCCGGCCGCACTGGTCGCCTGGGTGATCGGCGCGATCTTCATCGGCATGATCGCCATGTCCTACGCGGAGGTCGGCGCGGCCTATCCGCTGCCCGGCGCGATGGCCCGGTTCGGCTCCATCTCGCACGGCCCGGTCCTCGGCTTCATCACCGGCTGGGCCGTGTGGATCGCCACCGCCTCGCTGATCCCGATCGAGGCCATCGCGGGCACCCAGTACATGTCCTCGTGGAGCTTCGGCTGGGCCCGCGGGCTGGTCGCCGGCGGCAGCCTCACCGGCACCGGCATCGCCATGGCCCTGGGCCTGACCTTCGCCCTGTGGCTGGCCTGCTACTGGTCGGTCGAGCTGCTGGCGCGCGCCAACAACCTGCTGACCCTGGTCAAGTTCGCCATTCCGGTCCTCGCGGTCGGTGCGCTCATAGCCTCCGGCTTCCACACGGACAACTTCACCGCGCACGGCGGCTTCGCCCCCAACGGCTGGTCCGCGGTGCTCACCGCCGTCACCGCTTCCGGCGTCGTCTTCGCCTTCAACGGCTTCCAGGCCGTCGTCAACCTCGGCGGCAACGCCAAGAACCCGGGCCGGGCCATCCCGCTCGCCCTCGTCGGCGCCCTCTCCCTCGGGCTCGTGATCTACCTGGCCCTGCAGGTCGCCTTCCTCGGCGCCGTCCCGCCCGAGAAGCTCGCCGAAGCCGGCGGCTGGAGCGGCATCAACTTCGCCTCGCCCTTCGCCGACCTCGCCAAGCTGCTGATGCTGCACTGGGTCGTCACCATGCTCCAGTTCGGCGCGTTCATCTCGCCCAACGGCGCCAACATCGGCAACGTCGCCTCCTCCGCCTACCTGGCGCAGAACCTCGCCGACACCGGCTTCTTCCCCAAGAAGATCGCCGAGGTGCACCCCCGCTACGGCGTCGCCCGCCCCGCCATGTGGCTCAACCTGGGCTTCTCCGTCCTGCTGCTGCTGACCATCGGCCACAGCTGGGAGGCCCTCGCCAGCGTCGTCTCCGCCGCGATGGTCGTCTCCTACCTCATGGGCCCCATCGCCGTCGGTGTCTTCCGGAAGACCAAGCCGGAGCTGCCCCGCCCCTTCCGGCTGCCCGCCGCCTCGGTCCTCTGCCCGCTGATCTTCGCCTTCGCGGCCTGCGCCCTGTACTGGTCGAAGTGGCCCAACACCGGCAAGGTGACCCTGCTCACCCTGGTCTCGGTGCCCATCGCCGCGGTCGTGCTGCGCCGCCGGGGCGAGAACCTGCGCCGGCAGTTCGCGCCGGCCTGGTGGATGGCCGGGTTCCTGCTGTGGCTGTCCCTGCTGTCGGCCCTCGGCAGCCCCGACTTCGGCGGTCACGGCGTGATCCCGAGCGGTCTCGACACGGCCCTGGTCGGCGTGTCGGCGCTGGGCTTCTACTTCTGGGCCGTGCGGGCGGGTGTCCAGGCCCACCGCGCGGGCCTGCCCGGCCCGGACCCGGTGCTCTCGGGCGCGGCCGCCGGGCCCGCCGCCGGCACCGTCCCCGCGCAGGAACGCGAGCACGAGGCGGCCGTCGCGGCCTCCTAGGCGCTCTCCTCGCCGTTGCGGCGGGCGGCTCCCTCCGCCGCCATGCCGCAACGGCGGCCCACGGTGACGCGGCTGCCCGGCGGTCCCGCACCGGGCCCGGCGCTCCCGCCGGATGGTCGGGTAGGGCGCTACCCCGCCGGACGGCCCGGCTCGGCGCACTCCCGCAGGGCGGTCCGGCTCGGCGCACTCCCGCAGGGCGGTCCGGCACGGCGCCCCCCGTCGGACGGTCCGGATCGGCACCCGCCGGACGGTCCGGCCCGGCGCGCTCCCCTCGGACGGTCCGGCCCGGCGCGCTCCCCTCGGACGGTCCGGCCCGGCGCGCTCCCCTCGGACGGTCCGGCCCGGCGCG
>NZ_JBPQTW010000192.1:0-13420 GCF_051386535.1 Streptomyces sp. URMC 127 | reverse complement strand
GGGTGGCGGAGGGGAGGTCCGGGCTGTCGGGGGCGGCCAGGATCCGCTCGTGTTCCTCCGCCGTCAGCAGGTCGATGTCGGCGAGCAGGAATGGACGGCCGGTTCCTGCGTGGGCTCCCGCGCCGGTTCCCGCATCGGCTCCCGCTTCCGTGAACGCGTTCAACAGGCGCAGGAACCGCTCCTGGTGGGCGGCGAGGAGCTCCGGGGAGTACGCGTCGGGATTGGCGTCGAAGTCGACGCGGAGGCCGGCGCCGTCGGACCGGTCGTAGACCGTGATCGCCAGGTCGTCGTAGAGGCCGTGGGTGAGGTTGTGGCCGGTGACGCGGTGCCCGGCGAAGGTGAAGTCGTAAGGGAAGGGAAGGATGTTGATCTGGAGCCCCGCGAAGGCGCGCAGCGACTCGGGGAGTTCCAGGTCGCGGGCGAGGTCCTCGCCGCGGTAGCGCTGGTGGGCGACGGCGTGGCGGATCTCCTCGGCGGCCTGCCGGAGCAGGTCGGCGACCGGCATGGCGGCGTGCACGGTCATCCGCAGGGGGAGCACGTTCGACAGGGAGCCGGGCACGTGGCGCAGGTCCGGCTCGACGCGGGCGGAGACCGGCATGCCGAGGACGACGTCGGACTCGCCGGTCATGCGGTGCAGGTAGGCGGCCGTCGCCGCGACGATCAGGGTGGAGACGCGGGTTCCGGCGCGGGCGGCGGCGGCGCGCAGCTCCTCCAGGCGGTCCTGGGTGAGGTGGGCGGTGTGCCGGATGACGGCGCGGGCCGGGCCGGGCGCGCGGTCGGCGAGGCGGGCGGCGGGGGCGCGGCGGTCGGCGTAGCGCCCGGTCCAGTGGCGCCGGTCCTCGGCGAAGGCGGCCGAGGAGCGGTATTCCGCGTCGCGGCGGACGAGGAGTTCCAGGGGGCCGAAGGAGCAGGCCGGCGCCGGCAGGCCGGCCACGAGCGCGGTGTACACCTCGGCGACCCGGCGGGCGACCAGTGCGTAGACCGCTCCGTCCATGACGATGTGGTGGTAGCCCTGGAACCAGGCGAAGCGGTCGGGTGCCAGTCTGAGGAGGGCGAAGCGGAAGAGTGGGTCGCGGGCGAGGTCCATGGGCCGGGAGAGCGTCTCGCGCATCCACGCCTCGGCGGCCGCGCGCGGGTCCGCCGCGTGGCCGACGTCCACGACGGGGAAGTCCCAGCCGGTGCGGGGTTCCACCGTCTGCCGGGGGACGCCGTCCGTCTCGGCGTAGCGCGCCCGCAGGGGTTCGGCCTCGTCGACGACCTGCCGGACGGCGGCTTCGAGGGCCTCCGGGTCGACGGGCCCGTGGATCTCCACGTACTCGCCGACCAGGTAGCCGGGGCTGTCCGGGGCGAGCTGCTGGCCGAGCCAGATCTCCCGCTGAGCGGCCGACAGGGGCAGTTGAGCGCCCGGGGATGTCATGACTGGCTCCTCCCACCGTGCGGCAGTGCGTCGCGGCGGCGCCGCGACCGCGAGGTCGTGGACCCGGCGACCCTGCCATCCTCGGCGGGCCGGCTCGTGCGGAGGGAGCCTCTTCGGCGCGCCCCAAGAGCCATGTACGACCGGGTATGCCCGGTCGGGGGGGGCAGCGGGCGCCGGGCCGGGCCGCTGCCCCGCACGCCGGTCAGTCGACGAAGGAGTAGGGGTCCAGGGCGTCCGAGGGGAGGTGCTCGACGAGGAGCCGGTCGCCGATGCCCGCGGCTTCCGCCAGTTCGAGCAGGACGTCCAGGGCGACGTGGTCCTCCAGGGCGAAGCCGGTGGAGTCGAAGACGGTGACGTCGTCGCGGTGTGCCGCCGCCTGCTCCGGTGCGGCGGCGAGCTGCGGGAGTTCCGGGCCTATGGCGCTCGCGGGCAGTTGCTGGCACTCGCCTTCGCGCCGGGCCTGCGCCAGGTGGTCGGGGACGACGAAGGCCGAGGTGAGGACGTGGGCGGGGAGTTCGGTCTTGCCGACGAGGTCGGCGCCGACGCCGTTGATGTGGACGTGGGGGCGCAGGCGGGTGCCGGGCAGGACGGGTCCCTCGCCGACGCCCACGCTGGTGGCCGTGCAGATGATGTCGGCCAGCGGCTCGATCTCTTCGGGGCGGGTCACGCGGACGTCCAGGCCGAGGAAGTCGACGCGGGCGGAGAAGGACTGGGCGTGCCCCGGGTCGGTGTCGTGCACGAGGATCCGCTCCAGCGGGAAGACGCGGCTCAGGGCGTGTGCCTGGGACACCGCCTGGGCTCCGGCTCCGATGACGCCCAGGGTGCGGCTGCCGGGCAGGGCCAGCAGGCGGCTGGCGACGGCGGAGGCCGCTCCCGTGCGTACGGCCGTGAGCAGTCCGCCGTCGCACAGGGCCGTGAGCCGGCCGGTGGTGTCGTCGAAGCGGGTGACGGAACCGTTGATGGTGGGCAGGCCGTGGGTCCGGGGGTTGGCGGGCGTGTAGGAGACCGTTTTGAGGGTCATGGCCTGGCCGGGCCGGTGGTAGGGCATCCATTCGATGACTCCGGTGCCGCCCTGGCCGCGCAGGAATCCGTCCCGGGGCGGGGTGGAGCCGGCGGGGCCCGCGGTTCCGGCGGCGGCGAAGGCCTGCTGGAGCCGGTCGGTCATCAGGTCCATGAAGCGGTCGCGGCCGCATGTGCCGATGAGCTTGGCGACATGCTGCTGCGTCAGGATGAGCGTTTCCATGTGGGGTTCCCCGTTTGCAGTGGTGTCGTCCGGTGCAAGTGATGTCATCCGGTCGGGAGGATCTTGCGCAGGGCGGTGAGGAGCCCTTCGAGGTGGGGCTCGCTCAGCATCGTGAAGTGGTCGCCGTCCACGACGTGGTGGCGGACGGGCTCGTCGGTGAGGCTCTGCCATTGCCGGAGCGCGCGCCGGCGTTCCCCGGCGGGCTCCTCGGCGGCCTGTATCAGAGTGAGGCGCCCGGGAGCGGGTGCCGGCCGGTAGTCGTGGAGGGCGCGGCAGTGGGCGTGGTAGAGCTCGAAGCGGCGCTGCAGGTGGGCGGTGTCGCCGCCGGCGGGGAGCACGCCTGCGGCCTCCGCGCGGTCCAGGACGTGGCGCAGGGCCGCCTCGGGGGGCCGCGTGGCGAGGAGGTCCTTGGAGACGGCGAGGTCCGTGCCGCCGATGCGTCCGAGCTCGGCCGCGAAGTCGGCCAGGAGTGCGCCGGTGCCGGGCAGCGGTGGCTGCAGGGTGCTGTCCAGGAGCAGGACGTCGTCGACCGGGTGGCCGTCGGCGCGCAGGAGCCGGGCGAGTTCGAAGGCGACGGCGCCGCCGAAGGACCAGCCCGCGAGGAGGTAGGGGCCTTCCGGGTGCCGTTCGTACAGGGCGTCCCGGTAGGTGCGGGCGAGCGCGGTGACGCTCTCGTCGCTCGCGGCGTCCCCGTGCTCTCCGGTCCGCTCCGCCGGTGGGCGGTGGAAGGCGTGGACGGGCCGTTCGGTGCCCAGTCCCCGGGCGAGTGCGCGGTAGCCGAGCGCCTCGCCGCCGGCGGGGTGGACGAGGAACAGCGGCGGCAGGTCGCCGCGGCTCTGCAGGCACACCAGCGGGTCCGGCACCCGGGTGGGGTCCTGTGCGCGGACGGCCCGGGCCAGCGCGGCCACCGTCGTGGACGCCTGCGCGCCCTCCTCTCCTTCTTCCTCGAAGAGCAGTTGGAGGGGTACGGTCCGGCCCAGCCCGGCCTCGATGCGGGCGATCAGCTGTACGGCGAGCAGGGAGTGGCCGCCCTGGTCGAAGAAGTCGTCGTCCACGCCGAGGCCGGTCTTGCCCAGCAGGTCCTCGAAGACCGTGAGGACGTGCAGTTCCACCGCGTCGCGGGGCGGCGTCCCGGTCCCGGTGGCAGCGGTGGTGGTCGTGGCGGGCTCGGGCAGGGCGCGGGTGTCGGTCTTGCCGTTGACGGTCAGCGGGATCCGGTCGATCCAGGTGACCGAGCGGGGCACCAGGTGGTCGGGGGCGTGCGCGGCGACGTGGGCGAGGAGTTCCTCCGTCGGCTCCGTGCCGGGGTGGGTGGCCACGGCGTACGCCGCGGGCCCGGTCTCGCCGCCCGGGCCGGTGCGGGGGACGACGACGGCGTCGCGGACGGCGGGGTGGGTGCGCAGGAGGGCCCGGATCTCCTCGGGTTCCACGCGGATGCCGCGCACCTTCATCTGCTGGTCCGTGCGGCCCAGGAATTCCAGTGGTCCGCCGGGGAGCGTCCGGGCGAGGTCGCCGGTGCGGTAGAGGCGCTGCCCCGGCTCCGGTGCGAAGGGGTCGGGCACGAAGCGGGCGGCGGTCGCGGCGGGGGCGTCGAGATAGCCGCGCGTGACACCGGGTCCGCCGATGTACATCTCGCCCGGGGTTCCCGCGTCCACGGGGCGCATGGCCTCGTCCAGGAGGTGGATGCGCGCCCCGGCGACGGGGGTTCCGATGGGGACGGCCCTTCCGTGGTCCTCGTCCGTGGCGCTGCCGGGGGCCGGGTGGTCGAAGGCCGTGCAGCCGACGACGGTCTCCGTCGGACCGTATTCGTTGATCACCCGGGCGCCGTGCCAGGGCGCGGTCAGGTCGGTGGTCAGCGGTTCGCCGCCGGCCACGAGGGTCCTGGCTCCGGCTGTCGCCCCGGCGCGCACCGCGTGGTCGTTGAGGAGGCGCAGGTGGGAGGGGGTCAGCTTGACGAGGCCGATGCCGGGGTGGGCGGCGAGGGCGCGGGCGAGGGCGAGCGGATCGCGGTCGGCGCCGGGCAGCAGCCGGACCGGCCGGCCGGCGACCAGCGGGGTGAGGAGGCTGGTGACGGTGAGGTCGAAGCCGATCGAGGAGTGGACGACGGATCCGCCGCTCTGCCGTCCGAGGTAGGTGTCGGCGCTCCACAGCAGGTAGTTGGCCAGGGCCGCGTGCGGCACCATGACCCCCTTGGGCGGGCCGCTCGATCCCGAGGTGAACATGATGTAGGCGAGGTTCGAGGGATCGACGGACGTCTTGGCGGCGGGGAGTTCCTCTCGCTCCGGCCGGGGGTCGTCCAGGAAGCAGCGGTCGCCGGTGAAGCCGGGGACGTCGGTTCCCCGGGTGGCGAGCAGGAGCGGGCAGCGGGCGCGGGTGAGCAGGTCGAGTGCCCGCGGTCCGGGGTGGGCCGGGTCGATGGGCACGTAGGCGCCCCCGGCCTTGAGGACGGCGAGGATCGCCACGGGCAGTTCCGGGCGGTGGCCGATCCGCAGCCCGACGGGCACTTCCGGGCCGACGCCCAGCCGTTGCAGGGTCCGGGCGAGCCGGGCGGCTTCCCGGTCGAGCTCGCCGTAGGTGAGGGTCCTGTCTTCGCAGATCACGGCGACGGCGTCGGGGACACGGGCCGCGCGCTCCGCCACGAGCCGGTGCACGGGCCCGGTCGCGGGGAGGGTGGTGCGGTGCCCGGCCGCCGGGTCCAGGGGTTCCGGCGCCGGGCTGACGGGCAGGGCGCCGAGGGTCGTCGTGCCGCCGGCGAGGACGGCGGCGAGCAGCGCGTCGTACTGCTCGGCCAGGTGCCGGACGGTGGAGCGCGCGAGCCGCTGGTCGTGGTGCCAGGAGAGCCTGAGGTCGTCGTGCGGGCCGGGGCCGGGGAAGTCGGCCACGAGCCGCAGGGCGTGGGGTTCCCCCCGGATGCCGGTCCATTCCGGGGTGACGGTGACCCCGCCGGCCGTGGTGCCCGGGAGGGGCTCGTGGTACTCGAAGGCGCTGTGCCGGGCCGGTGCCCCGGTGTCGGGGAGGGGCCCGTCCAGGGCGTCCGCCGAGCGGAGGAAGTCGTGGACGCCGGTGACGAGGGCGGCGACGGGCAGGCCGGGGTCGGCCCGGCACGGGACGGCCGTGAAGAAGGCGAACGGCCCCAGCCCGTCGGCGAGGTCCTCGTGGGCCCGGCCGGGACGGAGCACGGCCGGCGGCGCCGCCCGGCCGCCGGTGGTGCGGGCGTGCAGGACCAGGAAGCAGGCGAGCAGCACGGCCTCGGCGCTCACGCCGTGGGCGTCGGCGTACGCGCGCAGAGCGGCCGTACGGGCGCGGCCGGCCCGTGCCTCCCACCGGCCTTCGTCACCGACGGCCGGTGCGGGACCGGCCACCGGCTCGGGACCGGCCCCCGGGTGCCCGGCGGCGGCCTCCGCGGCGGCGCGGTCCCGCTGCCACTGGGCGTACTGGGCGTACTGCAGGGGCTCTTCGCCGTCCTCGTGGTCCCCGGCGCCCGGGGCGAGGGCACGGGCCAGTCCGGCCGCGAGGTTGGCGAAGCTGATCCGGTCGGCGCGCAGCGGGTCCAGGGTGATCAGCAGCGCGGACCGGTCCGGTGACAGGGCGAAGAGCACGCACCGCGTCTCCTGCCCGGGCGGCGGGGCGCTGCGCTCGGTGCGCGCCCGGGCCCGTATCTCCTCCTCCTGCTGCCGCTCGTCGTGGCCGCGCAGGTCGGCGGTGTCCAGCCGTACGCCGGGAGGCTGTTCCGCCACGACCTGCAGCGGGCCCGCCGTGCCGCCGGGCGCGATGACGCGGGTGCGCAGGATCTCGTGACGCCGCACCACGCCGTGAAGTGCGGAGACGAGTTGTTCCGGTGACAGCGGGCCGTCGATCCGGAGGACCGCCTGCGCGTGGCCGTGGAATCCTTGCTGGGCGAAGGCCAGGATGCGCGTCTGCTGCCGCGATGCCCCGTACCCCTCGATGTTCGCCGCCATGGCGTTGTTCACCTTCTCATCCGAAGTCGAGCATGCCGCCCATCGCGACGAGCAGCTTCCGTTCCCCCTGGAAGGGGTTGCGCCCGTGGGCCATGGAGAGGTTGTCGAGCATCATCACGTCGCCGGGCTGCCAGGGGAGGGCGAGTTCGAGGTCCTGGTAGACCGCGAGGATCTCCGCCATCACCTCGTCCGGGATGGGGGTTCCGTCGCCGTAGGCGCAGGTGCGGGGCAGTTCGGACGCGTCGAGGACCGTCTCCAGGGCCGTGCGGGTCTGCGGGTCGAGGCAGGAGGTGTGCCAGTGCTGGATCTGGTTGAACCAGGACATCCGCCCGGTCCGCGGGTGGCGGATGACGGCCGGCCGGACCGCGCGGGTGTGCAGCCGGTCGCCGTGCCAGGTGAAGTCCAGGCCGGAGGCCCGGCAGCGTTGTTCGACCGTGGCCTTGTCGTCGCTGCGGAACACCTCCCGCCAGTGCAGTCCGAGGCCGGTTCCGTAGGTGCGGACGTACATGACGCCCTTGTCGGCGAACCGCGCGCGCAGGGCGGGGTCGAGCCGGTCGTGGACGGCGCGGCTGTCGACGACGGGGGTCTCGCCGCCGCGTGCCGCGGCCCGTACGCAGCAGAACCAGATCCGCCCGGGGCCGCTGTCGTTGAAGGAGTTCTCGTTGTGCCACAGCAGGCGCTGTTCGGGCGGGTAGAAGACGGGGGTGTAGACGTTGCCGTTCACCGCGGCGCGGGGGTGTTCGCCGTTCTCGTTGAAGAGGTCGGGGACGAACGCGGAGGCGAAGTCCTCCAGTTCCTCCGGGGTGTCGGTGCCGAAGCCCCGGAACATGATGCCGCCGGTCGTGCGCAGGTCGGCTTCGAGCGCGTCGAGCCGGGTGCGCGCCCAGTCGCCGAGGCGGATGCCGGGTGCGGTGCGTTCGAATAGGACCAGGCGCGTGGGGCCGTCGCCCACGGTCCTCCGGCGGACGGCTTCCGCGGCCGTGCCGGGGGCGGGGGCGGGGGCAGTGGTCTTGCGCGCTTTGAGTGCTTTGATGCTCCCGGGGCGGGAGGAGGTGCGGTCGTCGCCCACCGGTTCATTCCCTTCGCTGGCGGGGTGCGGCTACCACGTCGTGAGCTCGCCGCTGAGGAAGAGGTCGCGGCAACGCTGCCGCTGGAGCTTTCCGCTGGTCGTACGGGGCAGGGAGCCGGGTCGCAGCACGGCCACGGACGCGACGGTGATCTGGTGCTCCTCGGCCACGGCGCGTCTGACGGCCCGGGTCACCTCGCGGCCGGTCCTGTCGCCTTCGCGTACTTCCACGGCGACGACCAGGCGGGCTTCGCCGCCGGTGTCGTGCTGGAAGGCCGCGCACTGGTTCTCCCTGATGGCGGGGTGGCTCCGTTCGGCGGTGAGCTCGATGTCCTGGGGATGGTGGTTGCGTCCGTCCACGATGACGAGGTCCTTGATCCGGCCGGCGACGTACAGCCGCCCCTCGTGCAGGAAGCCGAGGTCCCCGGTGCGCAGGAACGGTCCCTCGCCGGTGTCCGCGAGGCGGGCGCCGAAGGTGGCCTCGCTCTCCAGGGGCTGCTGCCAGTAGCCGGCGGCGACGCTGTCACCCGCGACCCAGATCTCGCCCACGTGGCCGGGCTCCTGCGGGGTGAGGCGATCGGGGTCCACGATCCGTACGGTGAGCTCCTCCGGCGGGCGCCCGCAGGAGACGACGCGCACGCTGTCGGCGCCGTCGGGTGCCACCCGGACGATGCCCCGGTGGAGGGCGTCACGGGTGAGGCGGAGGGCGCTCGCCGGCTCGTTGTCCCCGCGGACGCCGCTGACGAAGACGGTGGCCTCGGCGAGCCCGTAGCAAGGAGTGAGCGTGGCGCGCGGGAGGCCGCTGGGAGCGAAGTGATCGGTGAACCGGGTGAGGGTTTCGGCCCGTACGGGTTCGGCGCCGTTGAGGGCCAGCTTCCAGTGGCTCAGGTCCAGTGCGTCGCGCTCCTGCGGGGTCACCCTGGCGGCGCACAGGTCGTAGGCGAAGTTGGGGGCGCTGCTGATCTGGGCGCGGTGGTCGGCCATCGCGCGCAGCCAGGTCACCGGGGACATCAGGAAGGAGAGCGGGGACATCAGCACGGACGTCCCGCCGCGGTACACCGCGTACAGGGCGATGGCCAGGCCCATGTCGTGGAAGAGGGGCAGCCAGCTCACGAGGGTTTGGCCGGCGGGCGGTACGCCGGTGACGGCCCGGTCGGCCATCCGGCTGACGCAGCCGAGGTTGTGCAGGAAGTTGTGGTGGGTGACGACGACGCCCTTGGGTGCGCTGGTGGACCCGGAGGTGTACTGGAGCAGGGCCGGGGTGGCCGCGCCGGCCGGCTCCGGCTCCCAGGAGCCGGGCGCGGGCGGGATCTCCGCGGTGGCCAGGCCGTGGCCGAAGGGGGCGCCGCGCCGGGACTCGATCTGCTGCAGCACGTCGGCCGTCGTCAGCGTCACGGACGGCTGGGCGTCCTTGAGTATCAGGGTCAGGCGCTGCAGCCGGCGGTCGGCGCCGCCGCCGGGGTGGGGGGCGGGTACGGCGATCACGTTCGCGTAGAAGCAGCCGAAGAGGGCGGCCACCCAGTCCGCTCCGGTCGGCTGGAGCAGCAGGACGCGGTCGCCGGGCGAGGTGCGGGTGCGGAGCAGGGCGGCGACGGCCCGGGCGCGCCGGTCGAGTCCGGCGAAGGTGAGGGACTCCGTCTCCTCGCCGTCGGTGCCGAGGAAGCGGTAGGCGACGCGGTCGGGGTGGGCCGCCGCGCGGGACGTGAGCAGCTCGACCATGTCGGTGGGGCCGGGGGTGCCGGTGGTGCCGGGGGCGGCCGTGGGGGCATGCATGTCAGGAACTCCTCTGCCGGGTGTGCTCGTCCAGGTGGCGGGTGATCGTGGCCGCGACGTCCGCCACCCGCTCGGTGAGGTAGAAGTGGCCTCCGGGGAACGTTTCGAGGCGGAAGGCGGCGGCGGTGTGGTCGCCCCATGCGGCCGCTTCGTCGGCGGTGACGTCGGGGTCGTCCTCCCCCAGCAGGGCGACGACGGGGGCGCGCAGGACGGCGCCCGCCACGGGCCGCCGGTAGGTCTCGATGGCGCGGAAGTCGCCCCGGATCGCGGGCAGGGCCAGGCGCATCAGTTCGGTGTCGGCGAGGAGGTCCCGGTCCGTGCCGTTCATGGCGGAGACCGCGGCCAGCAGTCCGTCGTCGTCGAGCAGGTGCCGCTGTTCGTCGCGGCGCCGTGAGGGCGCCTGGGTGCCGGAGGCGAAGAGCAGTGCGGGTGCGGCGGATCCCTCGCGTTCGAGACGGAGGGCGGTCTCGAAGGCGACGGCCGCGCCCATGCTGTGGCCGAAGAAGGCGGTGGGGCGGTCGAGCCTGCCGCGGAGCGCTGCGCAGATGTGGTCCGCGAGGGTGCCGATGTCGTCCAGGACCGGTTCGATGTACCGGTCCTGGCGGCCCGGGTACTGGACGGCCAGCACCTCGGTGCGGGGGCCGGTGCGTTCGGAGAGCGGGTGGAAGAAGCCGGCCGATCCGCCGGCGTGCGGGAAGCACACCAGCCGGGTCCGGCTGTCCGGCGCGGGGTGGAAGGTCTTGAACCAGGCCCCGCTCACGGTGTTCCCTGCCATCGCAGACGTCTGTCCTCTCGCTGTGTCCGTGGGGTTCATGCCGGCGTCCGCGGGAAGTCGCCGGGCCTCAGCCACGGCAGGCAGGCCAGGGTGGCCGCGGTGAGCAGGACGCCGCTGAGCAGGAAGGGCCAGTGCAGCCCGAAGGTGTCGGCCACCACGCCGCCCAGGCCCGCCCCGACCGGCATGGCCGCCAGGGCGACGGTCCGGTAGCTGCTGGTGACCCGGCCGAGCAGTTCGGCGGGGACCAGGCTCTGCCGCAGGGAGACGGTGATGACGTTCCACGCCGCCCCTCCCGCGCCGACGAGCGCGAGGCCCGCCACGGCGACGGGCAGGCTGGAGGTGAGCCCGGCGGCGGCGAACGCGGCGCCCTGGACGAGTGCGGAGCCGATGACGACCGTCCGGGTGCCCAGGGCGCGGCGCAGCGCCGAGGCGCCGGCGGAGCCCGCGATGCCGCCGACCGCGAGCACGGTGAGCAGGATGCTGTAGCCGAAGTCGCCGAGTCCCAGCACGTGGAAGGTGTAGAGGACGAGGACGGCTTCGGCGGCGGCCAGGGTGCCGTTGATGACGGCGATCAGGGCGCACAGGGTGCGCAGGAGCCGGTGGTGCCAGAGCCAGCGCAGCCCGTCGCCGACGTCCTGGCGCAGGGTCGTGGGGCCGGTGGTGCCGGTGGTGCTGTTGCGCACGCGGTAGGAGCCGCGCAGGGTGAGGACGAGGGCCGCGGCGATGACGAAGGTGGCCGCGTCCACGGCGACGGGGGCGGCGTGGGCCAGGCCGAAGAGGGCCGCGCCTACAGGGGCTCCGATCAGGGTCGCCATCACGGTCTGTGCCGAGAACAGCCAGGCGTTGGCCCGTTCGAGGGCGGGCTCGGGCACCAGCATGGGGACCAGGGCGGAGGCCGCGTTGTCGAAGAACGTCTCGGCCGCGCCGAGCGCGAAGGACACGGCCGCCAGGGCGAGCACGGGGGTGTCCTGTGCCAGCAGGGCGACCGCGAAGGCGCCGGTCAGCGCCGCCCGTCCGAGGTCGACGGTCCACATCAGCCGGCGCCGGTCGGTGCGGTCGACGACGGCCCCGCCGATCAGCCCGAACAGCGGCCAGGGCAGGTAGCCGGCGACGAAGACGAGGGACACCGCGCGCGGGTCGTCGGTGATGCCGGCGGCCAGCAGGGGGAAGGCCACGTAGCGGATGCCGTCGCCCAGGGTGGACAGGGTGGCGGCGGTCCACAGCACCCAGAACGGCCTGCCGGGCCCCGGGCGCCGCGTGCCGGTTCCGGTGCCGGTCGCTGATTTCGGGTTCATGGCGGGGGGCTCAATCCCCCGTCCGGGCCGGTCCGTGCCCCGTCGGCGCCTCGGCGACGGGGTCGCCGGGGTGCTCGGCGAACGCGGCCAGCAGCGTCCGGTAGTCGTCGAGGAGTTCCCTCATGGTGTCGGCTTCGAAGAGTTCGGCGTCGTATTCCCAGGTGCCCTCTACGGTGCCGTCGGGCGTCTCCGTCAGGTGGGCGAAGATGTCGCAGCGGGCGGTGTCGGCCGGGGCGCCGAAGGGCGTGACCGTGAGGCCGGGCAGTGATGCCGCGGACCGGCGCGTGGTGCCGAGCCCGACCTTCAGCTGGAAGAGCGGGTTCTGGTTGCGGCCGCGCCGGGGGTTGAGCATCCGCACGACCTGCTCGTAGGGCAGCTCCTGGTGCGCGTAGGCGTCCACGGTGACCGCGCGGACGCGCCGCAGGAGCGTGCGCCAGTCGGGTGCGCCGGTGAGGTCGGCGCGCAGCACGACCTGGTTGACGAAGAATCCGATCAGCGGCTCGGTGGCGGTGTCGGACCGGTTGGCGACGTCCGCGCCCACGGTGAGGTCGGTGTGCCCGGTGCGCCGGTGCAGCAGGGCGTACGCGCCGGTCAGCAGCCCCATGAAGAGGGTGGCGTCCGCTTCCCGGCAGTGGGCGCGGATCTTGTCGGTCACGGGCCGCGGGAGGCTGAAGGGGAGGGCGAGGGCGCGGTGGGTGGGGCGGGCCGGCCGCGGCCGGTCCAGCGGCAGGCCGGGCAGGTCGAGGACGCCGTCGAGCCGGTCGCGCCAGTACGCGCGCGAGGCGTCGAAGTGCCCTTCGTCCGCCAGCCGGCGTTCCCACGCGGCGTAGTCGGCGTACTGGACGGCGAGTGCGGGCAGTGCGGGCGCGCGTTGCTCGGTGCCCGCCGCGTAGAGCTCGGCCACTTCGCCGAGGAACACGTCGGTGGACCAGCCGTCGAAGGCGATGTGGTGGGTCCGCACGAGCAGGACGTGTTCTTCGTCGGCGAGCCGGAGGAGCCGCGCGGTGAGGACCGGGTCGCGGGCCAGGTCGAAGGGGCGGGCGTGGTCCTCGCGGGCGAGCTGCTCCGCCCGGCGCTCCGCCTCCTGCCGCGGCAGTGTCCGCAGGTCGGTGACGGGGAGGCCGGCGGGCCGGTGGGGCAGGATCTTCTGGAACGGGCGCCCGTCGTGCGTGACGAGGACCGTGCGGAGGATCTCGTGCCGCCGGACGACCTCGTTCAGGGCGTGGGCGAGCAGGTCGGTGCGCAGCGGGCCGCGCAGGCGGACGAAGAGGGGGACGTGGTAGGAGGTGCCCGCCGGGTCCAGCTGGTGGAGGAACCACAGGCGTTCCTGCGCGAAGGAGGGCGGCATCGCCGGGCCGCGCCCGGCCGGGGTGAGCGGGGGCAGGGTGCGGCCGGCGCGGCTCCCGGCGAGGTCGTCGATGCGGGCGGCGAGGTCCGCGAGGACGGGGGCCTCGAAGGGCGTGCGCGTGGCCATGTCCACGCCGAAGGCCTTGCGCAGGCGGAAGACGAGCTGGAAGGTGAGCAGGGAGTGGCCGCCGAGGGCGAAGAAGTCGTCCTCGGCGCGGATGTCGTCGCGGCCCAGCAGCTCCGACCAGATCCCGGCGACCTGGCGTTCGGTCGCGGTGAGGGGGCGGCCGGCGGCCGGCCGGCGCCCGGCGTCGTGCTCGTCCAGCAGCTCGGTCAGCGCGGCGTGGTCGACCTTGCCGTTCGGTGTGAGGGGCATGTCGCGGACCAGGACGTACGCGGCCGGCGCCATGGCGGCCGGCAGGTGTTCCTTCAGGCGCTCCTCGACCTCGGGCAGCCACGTGACCGCCGCTTCGCGCCACAGCGGGTCGTTGGCGTAGCGGGCCCAGTCCGGCGGGGCGGCCTGCGGGGCCGGGGGGTGCGGGGCG
>NZ_JBPQTW010000191.1:0-13451 GCF_051386535.1 Streptomyces sp. URMC 127 | reverse complement strand
GCCCGGCTCCCACCGTTTGCACGCCCCTTCCGCCCCATCCGCCGCCTCCGCCGCCGCATCACTTGCTCTTCCCTCACTTCCCCCACAAAGACGGGACCCCCGATGAACGCTGTGTCCGCGGCCCTCGTGGCCCCCGCCGCTCCTGCGAACGCCCCTCTCGCTCCCGCCACCACCTCGCCCGCCGACCCCTTCCCGCTCCTCGGCAACGACGCGGTCGTCTTCGCCGTGGGCAACGCCTACCAGGCGATGCACTACTACCGCACCGCCTTCGGCATGCGCGTGACCGCCTACCGCGGCCCCGAGACCGGCACGCCCGAGACGGTCTCCTACGTCCTGGAGTCGAAGGACGTCCGCTTCGTCGTCACCTCCCCGGTCCAGCCGGAGACCGGGCCCGGCCGCGTCCTCGCCGACCACGTCGCCGCGCACGGCGACGGCGTCACCGACGTCGCCCTGCAGGTCCCCGACGCCCGTGCCGCCTACGCCCACGCCGTCGCGCGCGGCGCCCACGGCCTCGCCGAGCCGTACGAGCTGACCGACGAGCACGGCACCGTCACCCTCGCGCGCATCGCCGCCTACGGCGAGACCGTCCACACGCTCGTCGACCGCACCCGCTACGACGGCCCCTACCTGCCGGGCTACGCGGCGGTCGACCCGGGCCGCTTCGGCCCGCAGAGCGAGCCCCTCTTCGAGCTCATCGACCACGTCGTGGGCAACGTCGAACTCGGCGCCATGAACAAGTGGATCGACTTCTACCAGGAGGTCATGGGCTTCGCGCAGATCCAGGAGTTCACGGACGAGGACATCGCCACCGAGCTCTCCTCGCTGATGTCCAAGGCCCTCGGCGACGGCAGCGGCAAGGTCAAGTTCAACGTCAGCGAGCCGGCCCCCGGCAGGCGCAAGTCGCAGATCGACGAGTACCTGGAGTTCTACGGCGGCCCCGGCGTGCAGCACATCGCCCTCGCCACCGACGACATCGTCGGCACCGTGCGCGCCATGAAGGCGGCCGGCGCCGAGTTCCTCACCACGCCCGGCGCCTACTACGACGTCCTCGCCGAGCGCATCGGCGACATGCGCGTGGCGGTGGACGAGCTGCGGGAGCTGAACATCCTCGCCGACCGCGACGAGGACGGCTACCTGCTGCAGATCTTCACCAAGCCGGTCCAGGACCGCCCCACCGTCTTCTTCGAGATCATCGAGCGGCGCGGGTGCAAGGGCTTCGGCAAGGGCAACTTCCAGGCGCTGTTCGAGGCCATCGAGCGCGAGCAGGCGCTCCGCGGCAACCTCTGACGCGCCACCGCACCGACGAACGACCCCGCACAACCTCTGGAGAGAGCTGATCACATGACGGTGTGGTTCATCACCGGCGCCTCGCGCGGCCTGGGCCTGGAGCTCGTCCGGGCCGCCCTCGCCCACGGCGACCGGGTCGTCGCCGCGGTCCGCGACCCGCGCGCCTTCACGGGCACCCTGCCGGAGACCGCCGGCAACCTCCTCGTCCTGCCGCTCGACGTGACGGACGAGGAGCAGGCCCGTACGGCCGCCGCCCGCGCCGCCGAGCACTTCGGCCGGATCGACGTGCTGGTGAACAACGCCGGGTACGGGGTCGTCGGGGCGATCGAGGAGACCTCCGGCGCCGAGGTCCGGGCCCTGTTCGAGACCAACGTCTTCGGGCTCCTCAACGTGACCCGCGCCGTCCTGCCCTTCCTGCGGGCCCAGCGCTCCGGCCACGTCATCAACATCGGCTCCGTCGGCGGCTTCGCCCAGGGCGCGGGCTCGGGCATCTACGGGGCCAGCAAGTTCGCCCTGGAAGGCATCACCGAGGCCCTGAACGCCGAGGTGGCCGCCCTCGGCATCAAGGTCACCGTCGTCGAGCCCGGCCAGATCCGCACCGACTTCTTCGACCCGTCGAGCCTGCGCCCCGCCGCGCACACCATCGACGACTACGCGGAGACCGCCGGCGCCCGCCGCACCGACTTCGCGCGGACCAACCACCGCCAGCCCGGCGACCCGGTCAAGGCCGCGCGGGCCGTGGTCGCCCTCGCGCACACCGCAGAGCCGCCGCTGCGGCTGCCGCTGGGCAGCGACAGCGTCGCCCGCATCGAGGCCAAGCTCGCGCACGTCACCGGCGAGCTCGCAGCGTGGCGGCACGTCGCCCTGTCCACCGACCACGACGCGCCGTCCACCCACCACGACGCCCCTTCCACCGACCACGACGCCGCGGAGGCCCGGGCGTGACCGCGAACCCCACCGAGATCCCCGCCGGGAAGACCGGGAAGACCGGCACGATCAGCACAACCGGCACGACCGGCACGACCGGCAAAGCCGTGCTCACCGAGCGGATCGAGAAGGCCCTCGCCGCCCCCGCGACCGACGACGCCTTCGACGTCCACGCCGCGCTGGAGGACGTCCTCGCCGGCATCGGCATGACGGCCGCCGACACGGGCGGCACCATCACCTTCGAGGGCGCCGACCCCGTCGTCCCCTCCACCCTGCGCCTGGGCGCGGCCGCCGGCATCGCCCTCGTCGCCAAGTCCGCCGCCGTCGCGGCGCTGTGGCGGCAGCGCGGCGGCGAGGGCCAGGACATCTCCATGGACCTCAGGGTCGCGCCGCACCGGCTGTGCCCCTTCTACGACCGCAAGTGGGAGCTGATCAACGGCAGCCCGCTCAGCGAGTCGTCCAACCCCAGCAACGCCCTGGGCTGGGCTTTCTACCGCAGCCGCGACGGCCGCTGGATGATGCCCCAGAACATGTACCCCAAGATCAAGGTGGCGGCGCAGCGCTTCCTCGGGGTTCCGGACGACGCCGACGCGGTGGCCGCGGCCATCGCCGCCCGCGACGCCCGCGAGCTGGAGGAGGCCGGCAACGCCGCGGGCGTCGTCATGGCGATGCTGCGCGAGACGCGCGAGTTCCTGGCCGAGCCGCAGTACCGCGAGCACCTGGCCCACGCCCCGCTCATAGAGATCGAGAAGATCGGCGACAGCGACCCCGAGCCGCTGCCACCGGGGGCGGAGCAGCCGCTCGACAGGATCCGCGCCCTCGGCATGGGGCACGTCATCGCCGGCGCCGGGATCGGCCGCGCCCTCGCGCTGCACGGCGCCGACGTGCTGAACCTCTGGCGCCCCGACGAGCTGGAGCACGAGCGCAGCTACATCAGCGCCAACGTCGGCGTCCGCTCCACCTACCTCGACCCGTACGGGGCCGAGGGCTCCGAGCGGCTGCGCACGCTCCTGCGCGGCGCGGACGTCTTCTACGCCAACCGCCGCCCCGGATACCTCGACAAGATCGGCGTCTCCGAGCAGGAGGCCGCGGCCCTGCGCCCCGGCATCGTCTACGCGACGAACTCCCTGGCCGGCCGCACCGGGCCGTGGGCCGGCCGGATCGGCTTCGACCAGACCGCCGGCAGCCTCACCGGCATCATGAACCTGGAAGGCGACGGCGACCGCCCCCAGCTGCCGCCCGTCCAGGTCGTCAACGACTACATCACCTCCTGGCTCACCACCGCCGGCATCGTCGAGGCGCTCCGCCGCCGCGCCCGCGAGGGCGGCAGCTACCGCGTCCACGTCTCCCTCGTGCGCGCCGCCCTGTGGATCCTGAGCATGGGCGTCTTCGACCGGGACTACGCCCACCAGGTCGCCGGATCGAGCCCCCGCCACCTCTACCTCGACCCCGAGACCTTCACCGCCGACACCCCGCTCGGCGCCTACCAGGGCGTCACCGACCAGGTGCGGATGTCGCGGACCCCCGGCGGCTACCGGCACGTCCTCGTGCCGCGCGGCTCCTCCCGGCCCGAGTGGCTGACGGACGAGCCGGCCGGCGAGCTGACCGGCGGACCGACCGGTGAAACGGCCGGCGGACCGACCGGCGGACCGACCGGTGAGAAGAGGCCCGCATGACCGGCCCGAGCAGAAGGTCCCTCCTGGCCGGGACCGTGGCGGGCACCGCCGCCGCCCTCACCGCCCGCCCGGCGGCGGCCGCGCCCGGCGCTCCCGCGCCCGGCACTCGCGCGTCCGCGGCCGGCCTCCCGCCCGTCACGGTGCGCCCCGGCGACCCCCGCTACGGCGATCTCGTCGTGGGCAACAACGCCCGCTGGGTGGGCCGGCCGGAGACCGTGCGGCTCGTCAGCACCACCGAGCACGCCGTCCGCGCCGTGCAGGACGCCGTCGACGCGAAGAAGCGGATCTCGGTCCGCGGCGGCGGGCACTGCTACGCCGACTTCGTCTTCAACCCGCAGGTGCAGACCGTCATCGACATGACGCCGATGAACGCCGTGTCCTACGACGCCGCCCGCCGCGCCTTCTGCGTCGAGGCCGGCGCCACCCTCCTCGACGTCTACGAGGCCCTCTACAAGGGCTGGGGCGTGACCATCCCGGGCGGGCGGTGCTACTCGGTCGGCGTCGGCGGGCACGTCAGCGGCGGCGGCTACGGCATGCTCTCCCGCAAGCACGGGCTCACCGTCGACCACCTGTACGCCGTCGAGGTCGTCGTCGTGGGCGCCGACGGCAGGGCGCGCCCCGTTGTCGCCACGCGCGAGGAGCACGACCCGCACCGCGACCTGTGGTGGGCCCACACCGGGGCGGGCGGCGGCAACTTCGGCGTCATCACCCGCTACTGGTTCCGCTCGCCCGGCGCCGAGGGCACCGACCCGGCCGCCCAGCTGATCCACCCGCCCAAGGAGGTGCTGGTCAGCGCGCTGGCGCTGCCCTGGAGCGCGATGGACGAGGCGGCCTTCACCGGGCTGGTGCGCAACTACGGCACCTGGCACGAGAAGAACGCGGGCGCCGATTCCCCGTACGCCTCCCTGTGCAGCTTCCTGACGCTGTGTCACCAGGCGAACGGCAGCGTCAGCCTGCTCACGCAGATGGACGCGGGCGTGCCCGGCGCCGAGCAGTTGCTGCACGACTACATCGCGGCGGTCACCGCCTCCCTCGGCAAGGGAGCGGCCCGGCCCATGACCGGCCCGGCGGGGGAGAACCCCCCGATGCCGGACCTCTTCCACCCCCGCCGCCTGCCCTGGCTCACCGCAACGAAGTTCCTGGGCACGAACAACGCGGCGCTGGTCAACCCGACCCTGCGCGGGGCCCACAAGTCCGCGTACATGCGCCGGGTCTTCACCGACGGGCAGATCGCCGCCATCCACCGCCACCTGACCCGGACCGACCACCGCAACCCGAGCTCGATGGTGTCGCTGCTGTCCTTCGGCGGGCGGATCAACGCGGCGCGGCCGGGGGACACCGCCTCCGTGCAGCGCGACTCCGTCTACAAGGCCCTGTTCCAGTCCCTGTGGGCGGACCCGGCGGACGACGACGCGAACGTGCGCTGGACCCGCGAGTCGTACGGCGAGGTGTTCGCCGCGACCGGCGGCTATCCCGTGCCCGGCCCGGCCACCGACGGCTGCTACATCAACTACGCGGACAGCGACATCACCGATCCCGCGCACAACAGGTCCGGAGTCCCCTGGCAGACGCTCTACTACGGCAGCAACTACCCCCGGCTGCAGCGGATCAAGGCCGTCTACGACCCGGGGAACGTCTTCCGGCACGCGCAGTCCATCTCCCTGCCGGCCTCGTAGCCCGGCCCGGCCCGCCGGGACCGGCGCCGAAAGCAAGAGCCCGCGAAATCCCGCAAAAGCCCGGAAAAGCTCGCAAGAGCCCGCAAGAGCCCGCAGAACCAGGAAGAGTCCGCAAGAGCCGCAAGAGTCCGAAAGAGGGCGTGAACTCGTGATGCGCACGATGGCAGTAGTCGGCACCGGACTGATCGGCACGTCGGTGGGGCTCGCGGTGAGCCGCCACGGAGTGACCGTCCACCTCGTGGACCGGGACGAGACGGCGGCCAGGACCGCGGCGGCGCTCGGCGCGGGGGTGCTGGACGCGCCCCGCGGGCCGGTGGACCTCGCCGTGCTGGCTGTCCCGCCCAGCCAACTGGGCCCCGTGCTGGCCGAGCAGCAGCTGCGCGGGCTCGCCCGGGCCTACACCGATGTCGCGAGCGTGAAGTCGGCGCCCGAGCGGCACGTCCTCGCGGGCCTCGCCGACGCCTCCTCCTACGTGGGCGGCCACCCGCTCGCCGGCCGGGAGAAGTCGGGGCCGCTCGCCGCCCGGGCAGGCCTCTTCGAGGACCGCTCCTGGGTGCTCACCCCCTCCGAGGCCACCTCGCGGGAGACCCTCAACCGCGCCCTGGAGATGATCTCGCTGTGCGGCGCGGTGCCGGTGCTGATGGGCAGCCGGGAGCACGACGCCGCGGTGGCGCTGACCTCGCACGTGCCGCACGTGCTGGCCAGCCTCATGGCCGCGCGCCTGCAGCACGCTCCGCGGGAGGCGTCCCGGCTCGCCGGGCAGGGGCTGCGCGACGTCACCCGCATCGCCGCGGGCGACGCCCGGCTGTGGGGCGACATCCTGCGGTCCAACGCCGCCGCCGTGGCCGGCGTCCTGCGGGAGGTCCAGGCCGACCTCGCCGACGTGCTGGCCGCGCTCACGGAGCTGTCGGCCGCGCCCGCGGACGGCGGCGCGCCCGGCCTCGACGGCGTCGTCGGCCTCCTGGACCGGGGCATCGCGGGGATGAGCGCGATCCAGGGGCGCGGCGGCGCCCCGGCCGCCGGCCCGGTGCGGCTGCGGGTGGCCCTCGGGGACCGGCCCGGGGAGCTGGCGCGGCTGCTCGCCTCGCTGGCGGACCTCGGCGTCGGGGCGGACGACGTCACGCCGCGCAGCAGCGGCGGCACGGGGCTGGACGTGGAGCTGGCCGTCGCAGCGCTCACGGCGGAGGACGTCCGGCGCAGGCTCGTACGGGACGGCTTCGCGTCCGCGGACCCGGCGGACGGGCCCGCGCAGCAGCGGGCGGCCGCGGGCGGCGTGCTGACCGGAGCCACGCCGTGACCTGACCGCCGTGAACGCAGGAAGGGCCGGACGGAGATCCGGCCCTTCCTGCGTTTCGGTGCGAGCCCGCGCGGGCGAGGCGCGGGACGTCAGTGCGCGGAGCGCGCCGCCGTCCGGCGGTGCTGCGCCGCCTTCGCGCGGTTGCCGCAGATCGCCATCGAGCACCAGCGGCGCCGCCGGCCCACCGACTTGTCGACGAACCGGCCGCTGCAGTTGTGCCCGTCGCAGATGCGCAGCCGCGCGCGCGTGTCCGCGGCGCCGAGCAGCGTCGCGGCGTCGACGGCGATCCGGCACAGCGCCCGCCGGGCGTCCAGCGGCGCGGTGTCCGTGCGGAAGACGGCCTCGCCGCCCTCCACGTCCAGGCGCGGGGGGTGCTCCGCGAGGCGCGCCAGCCAGGCGTTGATCGTCCGGGCCGCGGCCTCCGGGAACGCCTCACCCGCGACGGCCGAGCGGTACCCGGCGTCGATGGCCTCGCGCAGCTCCCTCGCCTGCACGAGCAGCTCCTCGTCCACCGCGACCCGCTCGGGGGTGACCTCCGCCTCGGCGAACCACTCGGCGAGGTCGCCCGGGCGCACGAGCAGCTCCCGGCCGCCCTTGAACCGGTCCCTGCGGGTGTTGACGAAGTCGACGCTCAGCCGGCCGCCGTACCAGACCCAGCGCTCGGGCACTTGGCGATCTTGCACCTGTTCCACTGCCATAACCCCATGATAGGTTACGCGGACCGAGTAACCGTACTACCGGTTAGCAAGGCCGGGAGAGAGGTTGTGCGATGTCCCAGCAGGCAGCGGCCGCAGAGACGAAGGCGGGGTGGGCGGGCGCCGCGAAGGTCTGGCTCCTGGCCCTCGGCATGTTCGCGATAGGCACGGACCTGTTCATCGTGTCCGGGCTGCTGCCGGCGCTCGGCAGCGAACTGAACCTGTCGACCGCCGCCGCCGGCCAGACCGTCACCGTCTTCGCGATCACGTACGCCGTCGCCGCGCCGATCCTCGCGAGCGTCACCTCCCGGCTCGACCGGCGCACCCTCCTGCTGGCCGTGCTCCTCGTCTTCGCCGTGGGCAACGCCCTCTCGGCCGTCGCCCCGAACTACACCGTGCTGCTCCTCAGCCGTGTGGTCGCCGGCGCGTCCGCCGCGCTCTACGCCTCCACCGCCTCCGCGGTCGCCGCCCGCATCACCGCGCCCGAGCGCCGCGGCCGCGCCCTCGCCATCGTCTACGCGGGCATGACCAGCGCCATCGCCCTGGGCGTCCCGATCGGCAACGCGATCGGCGAACTCTCCTCCTGGCGCTGGGCGTTCGGCTTCGTCGCCCTGCTCGCCCTCGTCACCGCGCTCGGTGCCGCCGCCGGCATCCCGTCCGTGGCGGGCAACCCGGGCCTCGGCGTGCGCGAGCGCCTCGGCGCCGTGCGCATCAAGCGCGCCCCCACCGCGATGCTCACCACCACGCTCTGGGTCGTCGGCACCTTCGTCGTCTACACCTACCTCGGCACCATGCTGGAAGAGGTCAGCGGCGCCTCCGACGGGGACCGCACCTGGCTGCTCCTGCTGTTCGGCATCGGCAGCTTCGCCGGCGTCATGGGCGGCGGCCGGCTCGCCGACCGCGTCGATCCCGGCCGGGGTCTCGCCGGCACGGTCGCCGTCCTCGCCGCCGTCCTCGCCGCGCTCACCCTCGCCCTGCACTCGGTCGCCGGCGCGGCCGTGGGCCTCGCTGTCTGGGGCCTCGTGCACTGGGCCAGCTTCCCGCTCATCCAGCACCGCCTGCTCTCCATCGGCGGCAAGAACGGGGACATGCTCCTGGCGCTGAACAACAGCGCCGTCTACATCGGGCAGACCGCGGCAGCCGTGGTCGGCGGGCTCTTCGCCGACGCCGGCCACCTGCGGCAACTGCCCCTGGCGGGCGCCGCCTTCGAGGTGCTCGCCCTCATCGCCCTCGCGATCGGCGCGCGGGCCGCGGCACCGGCCCCGGAGGCCGCCGGGGCCGCACAGGCTCCGGCGCCGCGGACCGCCGCCGGGCCCGTGGACTCCCGCTCCTGACCCCACCCGGGAACGCGAGTCCACGGCCCGCCCGCGGGGTAGCCCGTACATCGGCACACATCGGCAACGCAGCACCACAAAGGGGGATCCGGGCCACATGCTGAACCTGCGGCGCCTGAAATACTTCGTCGTGCTCGCGAGAGAGCTCCACTTCGGACGTGCGGCCGAAACGCTGGGGATCACGCAGTCGGCGCTGTCACAACAGGTGAAGGCCCTGGAGAAGGACGTCGGCGTCGACCTCATCACCGGCCGCGGCGCCAAGGGCGCCGAACTCACCGAGGCCGGCCGGGAGCTGGTGGAGGGGGCGGACCGGATCCTGACGCTCTGCGACGACCTCACCGGCCGCCTGCGCGAGGTCGCCACCGGCCGGGCCGGCTCGATCGCCCTCGCCTACAGCCTCTCGGGAGCCTCGCTCGGGCAGCAGGACGTCGTCGAGGAGTTCCGCCGGCACTTCCCCGGCATACGGGTCGAGACCGATTCCGGCTGCTCCTCGCGCAACATCGAGATGCTGCTGGACGGGCGGGTCGACGTCGCCTTCATCCGCCAGGAGGCCCGCAGCCCGGAGGTGGACTCCTTCGTCCTGGCCGAGGAGGAGCTGGTGGCCGTCTTCCCCTCCGGTCACCGCCTCGCCTCCTCCCTGCGCATCTCGCGCGAGCAGCTGCGGGCCGAGCCCGTCGTGATGTGGCCCCGCAAGCTCGCCCCCGAGCTGTACGACCGCATCATCGGCCAGGTCTGGGGCGAGGAGACGCCCCGCATCGTGCAGGAGGAGCCGGACTACGAGAGCGTGTGCGCCTTCGTCGAGCGGGGCACGGCCGTGGCCGTCATGGACCGGCGGGTGGCGGAGCGGTTCGTCCGCCACGGCATGTCCGTGCGCCGCTTCACCGCGCCCGTCCCGGTCACCAAGATCGCGGTGGCCTGGCGCCGGGCCACCCGTTCGCTCGTGGTGGACCACTTCCTGTCGGTGGCCCGCTCCAACGGCCACCAGCTCACCGGCAGTCACCGGACGCCACGCGGCGTGCAGTACACCGACCTCGCGGGCGTGGAGATCTCCAGTACGGCGTAAAGGCGGGCAAGCCGGGCGTCTGGGTGAAGCCACAGGGCGCGTCCGAGACGCTTGGCCGAAGTCACAGAATGCGACGCGGGTTCGCCACGAGAGCCCGCGATCGTGGATGATGGGTCCAGGAACCTCAGCCCGATCCGGTCTTCGGCCCGGTCTGACTCCCCACCCGCTCTGTACGTAAATCGCAGGTGAGAGAGCCAGTATGCGTTTCCTCAACGACCAGAAGCCGCCGTACGACCTCACGTACGACGATGTGTTCATGGTGCCGAGCCGCTCCGCGGTCGGCTCCCGCCAGGCGGTGGACCTCTCCGCCCAGGACGGGACCGGGACCACCATCCCCCTCGTCGTCGCCAACATGACCGCGATCGCCGGCCGCCGCATGGCGGAGACCGTCGCCCGCCGCGGCGGCCTCGTCGTCATCCCGCAGGACATCCCGATCGAGGTCGTCACCGACGTCATCTCCTGGGTCAAGAGCCGTCACCTCGTGCTCGACACCCCGATCGTCCTCAGCCCCTCCCAGACCGTCGCCGACGCGCTGTCCCTGCTGCCCAAGCGGGCCCACGGCGCCGGCGTCGTCGTCGACGCGGACCACCGCCCCGTCGGCGTCGTCACCGAGCACGACCTGACCGGCGTGGACCGCTTCACCCAGCTGTCCGAGGTCATGTCCAAGGAGCTGCTGCTCCTCGACGCGGACATCGACCCCCGCGAGGCCTTCAACCAGCTCGACGCCGCCCACCGCAAGCTGGCCCCGGCCGTCGACAAGGACGGCAAGCTCGCCGGCATCCTGACCCGCAAGGGCGCCCTGCGCGCGACGCTCTACACCCCCGCCACCGACGCCAACGGCAAGCTGCGCATCGCCGCCGCCGTCGGCATCAACGGCGACGTGGCGGGCAAGGCCAAGGCCCTGCTGGAGGCCGGCGCCGACACGATCGTCGTCGACACCGCGCACGGCCACCAGGAGACGATGATCGCCGCGATCAAGGCCGTCCGCGGCCTCGACCCGCAGGTCCCGATCGTCGCGGGCAACATCGTCGCCGCCGAGGGCGTGCGCGACCTCATCGAGGCCGGCGCGGACATCATCAAGGTCGGCGTGGGCCCGGGCGCCATGTGCACCACCCGCATGATGACCGGCGTGGGCCGCCCGCAGTTCTCCGCCGTCCTGGAGTGCGCCGCCGAGGCGAAGAAGTACGGCAAGCACGTGTGGGCCGACGGCGGCGTCCGCCACCCGCGCGACGTGGCCATGGCCCTGGCCGCCGGCGCGTCCAACGTGATGATCGGCTCCTGGTTCGCCGGCACCTACGAGTCCCCGGGCGACCTGCAGCAGACCGCCGACGGCCGCTCCTACAAGGAGTCCTTCGGCATGGCCTCCGCCCGCGCCGTGCAGAACCGCACCTCCACCGAGTCCGCCTACGACCGCGCCCGCAAGGGCCTGTTCGAGGAGGGCATCTCCACCTCCCGCATGTTCCTCGACCCGGCCCGCCCGGGCGTCGAGGACCTGATCGACTCGATCATCGCGGGCGTCCGCTCCTCCTGCACCTACGCGGGCGCCGGCTCCCTGGCCGAGTTCGCCGAGCGTGCCGTCGTCGGCGTCCAGAGCGCCGCCGGCTACGCCGAGGGCAAGCCGCTGCACGCCAGCTGGCAGTAGTACCGAACCCCGAAAAAGGGGCGTGATCCGGTTCGCCGGGTCACGCCCCTTTTTTGCTGCCCCTGTACCGATTCATAACGCGACGTGCAACGATCGCCTGTTTCGGACCCCCGGACGCAATGATCAGCCGGGCATACGCAAGAATGGTGCATTACGAGCGCGGGCCCGAACCTCGTAGGGTCTGCGCAGAACGTGGAGTGGCGGGTACCGCTTGCTCGGCGGTACCCCCTCGCTACGGGTTTGCTCTGTCATGCCCGCGTGCCCCGGTGCCGCCGTGGGCCGCCGCTTCCTGACCGGCATCCCCCGACCGGCAGTCATGAACGGAGCACCCCCGTGTTGGACCAAGGCATCGCGCCCCCCGTCACCGGTGACAAGCGGCCCACCCCGCCGCCGGCCGCCGGCTTCGGCGCCCGCCTGATGCGCCGCAAGCCCGTCGAGCGACTGGTCGCCGAGGGCGGCCAGGGCGAGGGCGGCACCCTGCGCCGTTCGCTCGGCATGTGGCAGCTGACCATGATCAGCATCGGCGCCACCCTCGGCACCGGCATCTTCGTCGTGCTCGGCTCGGCCGTCCCCGACGCCGGCCCGGCCGTCGTGATCTCGTTCGTGCTCGCCGGCGTCACGGCGCTCTTCTCGGCCCTGTCCTACGCCGAGCTGGCCGGCACCATCCCCGTCTCCGGCTCCTCGTACTCCTACGCCTACGCCACCCTCGGCGAGATCATCGCCTGGGTCTGCGGCTGGTGCCTGATCCTGGAGTACGGCGTCTCCGTCGCGGCCGTGGCCGTCGGCTGGGGCCAGTACCTCAACGAGCTCCTCGACGGCACCATCGGCGTCACCATCCCGGCCGCCCTGGCCAACCCGCCCGGCACCGACGGCGGCATCTTCAACCTGCCCGCCCTGCTCGTCGTGCTGCTGTGCATGGCCTTCCTGATCGGCGGCGCCAAGGAGAGCGCCCGCGCCAACGCGATCATGGTCGGTGTGAAGATCGTGGCCCTGCTGCTCTTCTGCGCCGTGGCCTTCACCGGCATCCGCGCCGGCAACTACACCCCCTTCATGCCGCTCGGCCTCGGCGGCGTCAGCGCCGCGGGCGCCACGCTCTTCTTCTCGTACATCGGCTTCGACGCCGCCTCCACCGCCGGCGAGGAGGCCAAGAACCCGAAGAAGGACCTGCCCAAGGCGATCATGCTGTCGCTGCTGATCGTCACGGTGCTGTACGTGCTGGTCGCGGCCGTCGCGGTCGGCGCCATGCCGTGGGGCGACTTCGAGGGCTCCGAGGCCGCCCTCGCCGGGATCATGAAGGACGTCACCGGCCAGAGCTTCTGGGCCGTGCTGCTCGCCGCCGGCGCCGTCATCGCCATCGCCAGCGTCGTCCTCACCGTCCTCTACGGGCAGACCCGCATCCTCTTCGCGATGTCCCGCGACGGCCTGGTCCCCAAGGCCTTCTCCAAGGTCAACCGCAAGGGCGTGCCGCTGGCCAACACCGTGATCGTCTCGCTGTTCTGCGGCATCCTGGCCGCCGCGGTCCCGCTCGGCCAGCTCGCCGACGCCACCAGCATCGGCACCCTCTTCGCCTTCGCCCTGGTGAACGTCGCCGTCATCGTGCTGCGCTTCACGCGGCCCGACATGCACCGCAGCTTCCGGGTGCCGCTCTCGGGCGTGCGGGTCCCGATGGGCCGGACGCAGGTTCCGCTCGGCCTGATCTTCCCGGTCCTGGGCTTCGCGATGTGCGTCTACATGATGCTCAGCCTCGACGTCATCACCTGGGAGGTCTTCGGCGGCTGGATGCTCGTCGGCCTGGTGATCTACCTGGCCTACGGCATGCGCAGCTCGCGCCTGGCGACCGAGGGGGCGGCCGGG
>NZ_JBPQTW010000190.1:0-13533 GCF_051386535.1 Streptomyces sp. URMC 127 | reverse complement strand
CCCCCGCAGCCGGCGACGATCAGCGGCCGGGCCCGGACACGCCCGCCGACGCGCTGGCCGAACTCCTCGCCGCCATCGCCCGCCGCCAGCACGAGCACCGCGAGAGGACCGCCGAGCGCCTCACCGCCGTCCTGACCACCGGCCTGCTCCCGGGCAACCTCACCGAACTCGCCCTCTACTACCGGGCCAAAGCGCACAAAGACCTCGGCCGCACCGAAGACGCCCTCCACGGCATGCGCCAGGTCGCCGACGCCGCAGGACGGCTCGCCCCGCGCGGCCGCCGGGGCCTGGCCAGACTCGCCAGCATCCGCGGCGACTTCCCCACCGCCCTCGCCGCCACACCCACCCTGGGATGGCAAGGCCGCCACCACCGCGTCCTGGGCCACATCCACCTGCCCCACGGCAACATCGACCGCGCCGCCGCCGCCTTCACCGACGCACGCACTGAGGCCGAGCAGCACAACGCCCCGGGCGAGCAGGCCATCGCCCAGACACTCCTCGCCCTGGCCTGCGCCTTCACCGACCCCGCCCGCGCCGACGACGAACTCGCCCTCGCCCACCAGCTCCTCGAACCACTCGACCAGCGCGCCACCCACCTCTACGCCGGCATCGCCGCCCTCCTCCGCGACGCCGGAACCCACCACAACGACGTCACCGACCGCGCCACCGTCCTGCGCACCGAGATCGCCGTTAGCGGACTCGCCGGGTACGGCCCGCTCCTGGAGACCGCCCTCGCCTTCCACCACGCCGTACGCGGCGCACACGACGACCTGACGACCGCCATCGGCCGCCTGCGCGAAGCGACCGCGAACGGCGACTACGCCTACTACATCCACATCGCAGCCGCCATGGGCGACCTGCCCCAGCCCGCCAGCCCCGCCATCCACTGGCTCGACGACGCACACACCGTCCGCGCCCGCTGGCGCGCCCTGGTCACCGCCCGCCAACACCACCTGCGGACCTGACCGGCGGCCGGCCGCCAGCGGACGGCGAAGCCGAGGTAGTGCACCGGCGAGCAACCGTTGTCGAGCATGCTCATGATCGCTGCAATGTGGGTAGTTCGCTGCTGGCCCGGCCGGATGGCCAGGCGTCCATGGTTCGGAGGAACACCTGCATGAGCGTCACCACCACCTACCTGTCCAAGACCGAGGTCCAGAGCCTGCTCGGGGTCACCGCCTTCGGCTTATGGCGGATCACCAGGAAGTACGACGACTTCCCCACCCCCGAGAGCGACCCGGGGCCGTTCGCGACGAAGGACGAAGAGGTCTGGGACGGCACCGAGGTCTACCGCTGGACCGCCAAGACCCCCGAATTCGAGCACCGCGGCGCGGCGCTGCTGCGCCCGCTCCCGGACGACCTCCCGCCGGGCAAGTGGGCCGGATACCAGGACACCCCGCAGGGGCCGGCGCTGGACTGGCACACCGCCCTGGGCACGATCCGCCTCGTCCACACCACCAAGGACCAGGCCGCCTCCGCCGTCGCCGCCGACCTGACGCAGTGCGGCAACCCGGACGGCGTGACCACCGTGTGCGCGCTCTACGGGGACGTGGGCTTCAGCGGGCCCGCGCTCGTCGCCGCCGACACCGCCCACCCGGCGATCGAATACGAAGCCCAGTGGGGCGTCGTCGCCCAGCTTGCCGGGCAGGACCTGCCCTGGTGGCCCGGCCTGCTGCGATCCGCCCAGCTCATCCGCCAGTGGCACCCCGGCGCCCCGGTCCTCGTCGCCGAGGTCCCCGCCAGCACCAGGGAACAGACCCTGCGCCGGGCCGCGGCGAACGACGTCTTCGACGCCGCCGCGCAGGCCGTGCTGACGGACATGGCCAACGACATCCGCAACGACCGCGTGCGCGACGCCGAGCACGACATCGAGATCTTCGGCCGGCACTCCACGCACATCGTCATCGGCGCCCGGCCCGACACCAGCACGCACCCCCTGCCCACCACCGACGACCGCCAGGTCCTCGCGGCCGGCTGGAAGACAATCGCTGCCAGCAGCCACCCGGACGCCGTCACTGCCCTCGAGCTCGTCCTCGCGCGCGATCCCCGGCTGCTGCCCTTCGGCGCGCTCACCAAGGTCGCCCTGCGCCCCGGCACGATCGCCGAGCAGTGGGCCCGCCGGCTCACGCTGTGCGACCCGACCGCCGCCCACGCAGCCCTCGCCGGCGAGCGTCCCGTCGACGCCTTCTTCATCGACCCCCTGACCGACACGCCAGCCCTGCGGACCACCACGGGCGACACCCCCGGCCTACGGTTCTACGCGCCACTGGCCCTGCCCGCCACCGGCGCCGAGCTCACCTCCGTCGTCCTGGACGGCACCGTGTGGGTCAAGACCAGCGACGGCCAGGTCCACCCCGCCCCCTGCACGCCGAACGAGCACCTGTGGTGGGGCGACGGCTGGGGCGACAAACCCAGCGAAGCCGCCACCGTCATCAACACGCTCCTGGACGACCTCGGAGCCACCATCGATCTCCGCGAGCACTGGAAAGCCCCGCGCGGTCTGACCACGCTGCTCGAGAAGCAGGCGAAGCCCGGCCCAACCGAGATCGCCCGCCACGCGCTCCTGCACGCACGCATGACGACACCCCCACAGTCGCCGCACGACGACTGAACGGGGCTGCGAACCGCCGCGCGCCGGTGCCGGGGCGGCAGCGCCGCGCCGTCTTCACTGCGGTCATCCGTTCGGCGGCGCCGTGCGCGTCGTCGAACGGCTCGGCTCGTTGGGCTCCGGCGATGCGGGCCGTCCTGGCCGCGAGGCGAGGAGGCACGGGCGTGGCTGTCGGCCGGACCAGGAAAAAGAAGAAGAACCAGAACCGGAAGACCTCGGTGTGGGAGGGGAGGACCGTGGCTGCAGGCTGCGGTGCCGGAGCGCTGACGGGCCGAAGCGCGGAAGCCAGCAGCCGTGCCGCCGAGGACGACCGGCTCTGGTTCGACAAGCACCCTGGCGCTTCGGTGCGGGTGCGCGAGGCGCTACCCGGTGAGCACGACCACGGTCCCTTCACCCAGGGCCGGAAACCACTCTGGCCGGATGAGCGGCTGACCGTCGTGGTCGTCCAGGTCGTCCCCGGCCGCAGGGTGCGGTACCCGTACAAGGCGGTGAGCGTCGCGAGCCCAGACGAGCGGCTCACTCCGCAGCAGTTGGAGGCCGTGCGGGAGGAGTGGGAAGCCAGCGATCAAACGATGCCGCTCACGGCTCCGGATGGCCAGACCTTCGACTACTTGATGATGTTCCGTCTCGCGATGGCCGGGCAGTCACCGACCGCCGAAGCGCTGGAACGCTGCCGCCTCGGTTAGGACTCGCCGAATCCGCCCTCGGCCAGGTACCGGTCGGCGTTGACGGCCAGGTCGCCGGGACCGTGGCCCATCCCCAGGGAGCGGGGGTACGGCGGCTCCACGCCGTCCTCGTGCGGGAGGTACTGCCGGATCAGCTCGGCGACGTCGTCGAGGTTCGCCTGGGGCACCTGCTCGAGCAGGGCGTGCACTTCCTCGCGGGTGGTCACACCCCGAGCGTAGGTCAGGTGCCGGTTCCGGGCGGGGGGAGTTCGTTGAGCCGCTCGGCCCCGCAGCCTTCGCAGGGCTCCGCGCCTTCGAACAGGGCGCGGCGGGCCTGGTCAAGGGTGAGGGTGGACTCGTGGTCGCCGAGCTAGCAGCGCTCGTAGTGCAGGATGCGGCGGGGCTCGCGGCCGACCGGGGTGGGCATGCGCCTGGAAGACGATGTCGCTCGGCTCGGGCACGGTCTTCCCGCCGGGTGAAAGACTCCCTGCATGCCCGACACGATCCCGACGAAGGACTTCTTTGCCGTACGCCGCCTGCTCGGGCCGGGGCGGTGCCTGCTGATGATGGGCCCGAGCGGCTCCGGCAAATCCACCGCGGCCGCCCAGCTCGCTGCCGAGCTGGGCGCGGTCGTCGTCTCGTACGACGACCACCAGCGCCGGGTCGCGGGGGACACGGGCGTGGAGCCGGTCAGCGAGCAGGCGCTGACGGCAGCGTGGGCAGAGCTGGACGCGCACTGCGCGGCCGGCATGCCGGTGATCGTGGACGGCACGCACTGCCAGCCCGAGCGCCGCACCGCCGTACGGGAGATCGCGTCCGCGCACGGTCTGCGGACCGTCGTGCTCGTGCTGCTGCCGCCGCTCGACGTGTGCCTTGAACGCCAGCAGTTGCGGGCGCGCCGTGTGCCGCCTGCCGATGTGGCTCGCCAGCACGCCGCCATCGCGGCGGCACTGCCAGCTTTGACCGCCGAAGGGCACGCGGCCGTGCTCCGGCTCCCCGCCGCCTTTGATCCCGGTTAGCCGAACGGCCCGTCCTCGCCGAGGCACAGGACCCGGTCAGCGCGGCAGATCGAACAAGTAACGGCCTCTTCCGGGTCGGCGAGCATGCGCAGGGCCTCACGGTCGGTGGCGAGCTGCTGGGACATGCCACCCTGGGCGCAGTCGAGCCGGTGCACGACCACGGCGTGGGGACTGCCGGGCGGAGCTTCGGACAGACGCCAGCGGCGGCACTCTTCGGCCGGGGGCGGGTCGAGGATTGTGTAGTCCTCGCCGGGGATCGGCTGGACGTCCGGGTAGGGAGCGGAGAAGGCGATCTCCGTAACGTCGCGGACGGGGCCGCGCGGGGTGTCGCGCCGGTCCGGGAGCGTGAGCACCAGTTCGTACCACCACACACCCCTGAAAGGACGGCGCGCGGTGACCCGTACCTCGAGGACCTGGTCGTCGGCGAGACAGACGAGCGCACGGGGAAGCTGATCCAGGGGAATTCCGTGTGCGCGCCGGCCGCTTCCCCCGCCCGCTCCCGCCCCGGTCTGCGTGTGCATGGCGACCAGCCGGTGTTACGCGGCTTCGGCCGCGGCGTCTTCGTCGGCGTCTTCCGCCGGCTTGCAGGCGCTCTTGAGCGCCATGCGGGCCTCGACGACCTTCCCCTCTGCCACCGTCCCCCAGAAGGGGTGCGTGCCGACCGTGACGCTCAGCTCGAGGGCCCGGGCACGCAGCCCGGCGACGGCGCTCTTCTGCTCTTCAGTCCAGCCGTCTGTGGCGGGGCGCCGGGCCGGGTACCAGTGCCCCTCCGGCCTCTCCCAGCCTTCGGCCGGCTCGACGGACCAGGGCAGTTCGGAGGCCGCGGCGCGGAGCTCGGCGTGAGTCTGATGCAAGGCGGCCTGGGCCTGGCGCAGATCGTCGGGGAAGTTGAAGTCGTTCTCAGCCATCGTGACCGAAATCGTACCTCCGTTCGAAGATTCCTCGACGCGAGAAAATCCGCTCGGGTTAAAAAGTGGGTTAAACGAAAGGGTAAGTGCTGCTAGGGTTGGGGCACGAGAGGAGATTCGCACATGGCCACCGAGGAAGAGCTGTTCGCGTCCGTCGATGCGCTGCTGGAGGAGGAGCCGCAGCTCCCGCCCCCGGCGGAGCGCGCCCGGCTGCGGGAGGCCGCCGGCATCACCCAGGCCCGTCTCGCGCTCGCTCTCAAGACGTCGACGCAGACGGTGAAGAACTGGGAAAACGGCCGTTCCGAGCCGAAGTCGCCGCGCCTGGAGGCGTACCAGCGGCTCCTCAAGGGCTGGGCGGCGAAGTACCCAGCGCACGGCGCTCCCGCCGCCACGCCCGCCCCGGCCGCTGCGCCTCAACCGGAGATGCCGGAGACGGTCTCCGGCCCGGCCGCATCCGAGCCGGAGAACGCTCCGCCGGCAGAGACGCCCTCCGCCCCGGCCGCGCCGGAGCGCCCCGCGTCCCGCCGCCCGGCTGCGTCGTCGCGGCGCCCGGCGGCGAAGAAGGCCGCGAAGCCGCCTGTCGACCCGCGGTTCCCGCACGGCCCGCTCGCCGTGCTGGACGGTGACGGCTCCGCGTACGGCGTCGACGGGATCGTGCTGGACTGCCCGGCGACCACGATCCCGGAACTGGTGGAGTGGACGCTGCGCGAGTCCGGCCTCGGAGCGCCGAAGCTCAACCGCTACGGCAAGGACTCCGACCCGCTGATCGTCCTCACCGCCGCGGCCGCGGTGAAGCTCGGGCTGCCCGAGCGCCTGGAGGGCCACGAGCAGCGCCGCTCCCTGCGCCTGCCAGAGGACCACCCGGTCGTCAAGCAGGTGATGAAGGCCAAGTGGCAGCTCACGCAGCGCGGTTTCGGCCCCTGGGCGCGGATCTACCGCAAGGCGCAGGGCCGCGACCGGCAGTGCGTGCAGCTGGCGATCCTGTCGTGGGACGCCCTCGATGAGCGGTCCTGGCCCGGCGTCTCGGAGATGGAGCCGGCCGACATCGCCCGCGTCCTCGGGGTGTACGCCCAGCGGGTCATCACCCCACGCGGGTCGACGGCCGTCTCGGGCCTGGAGCTGATGACGGCGCTGCGCCCGCCGACGAAGCCGGAGCGCGATGAGGAGACCGGCAACTGGGTGTCCGCTCACAACCCCGGCAGCTTGGGGACGGAGCCGATGGACCCTGCGCCGCCGGAGGCCACCCCGGAGCACCCCGTTGTGGTGAACTCGGGCTGGACCGGCGGGTTCCTCGATGAGGAGGCGTACCAGTGGGTGCGGTCGGTGGACAAGCTCACCGATGAGGAGTGCACGCTGCCCTTCGCGGTCGGCCTGGATCTCAACACCGCCTTCCTCGCCGCCGCGGCCCGCCTGGTCGTTGGCCTCAGCGCTCCAGACCACTTCCACGCCCCGAAGTTCAACCCGAAGATCCCCGGCTCGTGGCTGGTCGACCTGAGCCACATCGAGCTGGACCCGCGCCTGCCCTCGCCGTTCACGCCGGACGGCTCCCGGCCCACGGGCCCGGCCTGGTACCAGACGCACACCGTCGCCTACGCCCAGGAGCTCGGCTACGACATCCACCCGATCGAGGCGTACCTGCGCCGTGAAACCGGCGCCTACCTGGACCCGTGGCACGACCGCCTCAAGAATGCCTACGTCGACACCCTCGCCGACCTCGGCGTCACCCGGGACCTGGACGACCGCCAGTTCCTTGCGGCGATGGAGAAGCACAAGCAGGTCGACCCGGCCCTGGCCGCCGTGTTGTCCGCGATCAAGGCCACGGTGAAGGGCGGCGTCGGCAAGCTTCGCGAGCGTCCGCAGGGCAAGTCCTACAAGGAGGGGGAGCGGTGGCCGGCCCTGGAACGGCCGACCTGGCGCCCCGACATCCGCGCCGCCGTCATCAGCAAGGCCCGGGTCAACATGCACCGCAAGCTGCTGAACATGTCCCGGATGACCGGGCTGTTCCCGCTCGCCGTGCTGTCCGATTGCGTCGTCTACCCCTCGCCGGGCGCGAGCCCGCTGGACTTCCTGCCGTACGCCGCGAGCGGCAAGCCGCAGCCCGGCGGGTTCCGCCTCGGGCCCACGCCCGGCCTGGCGAAGCTGGAGGGCGTCCAGTCGATGCTGTGGGCGGTCGACCTGATGGAGAAGGGCCTCAACCCGGCCCGCCACATCAAGGGCGGCGACGCCGTCATGGACGAAGGGGAGTAGATCGTGGGGGAGATCGAGGACGCTCTGGACCGTGCCGGGTTCGAGACGTTCACTAAGGAACCGCCCAAGGGCCTGCAGGCCCGCATCCGGTTTCTGCTCAAGCAGATGGAGACGGCCAAGGCTGTTGGCGCGGAGATCGGCGTCACCGCCGACTCCGTCAACCGCTACCGCCGCGGCGACCGGAAGAACCCTCCCAAGGAGATCAGCGACAAGATCGATTCTGCCGTCCGGGCACGCTGGCAGCCGCTCGTCCGCAAGCGGCGTCGGAAGCAGGCTGCCACCAGTACCGGGATCACCGTGGAGACGCGGGCCCGGTTCGGCTACACCGCGCCGGTCGGCACGACCGACGACGGACGGTTCCGGCGACTCACCGTGCACCTCCCGCCGACCTACGCACAGCGCCTATTCGACGCCCGCGACGCGGGGGCCAGCGACCAGCAGATGCGCAGAATCATCGCCGAAGGGTTTAAGGAAGTGTATTTCCAGGACGGCGGCGGTCGCGCTATGGGACTGTCGGACGTGGAAATCAACGACATCGATTACCTCGATCTGGATTACTGACTAGGAGCGAATACGTGACCGCTGAATTTCCGCCCATCGACCGCGACAAGAGCCCACTGTTCGACGCGGACCACGACCCCGTCCGCGTCGCCGACGCGCTGCGCCGCAGCCCCCACTTCGCCGCTGCGGACGCCGACCCCGGCGGCGACACGGTGTGGTTCACCACCGAGGCCGGCATCAACTACACGCTGACCTTCAAGGACCCGGAGCCCACCGACGACGACCTGCCACCCGAGCCGGTGCTCACCGAGGCCATCGCCGCGGCGATCCTCAACCACCCCGGCTTCGTCACCGCGGATGCGGACTCGCCGCGCGAGGACACCATCACCATCCAGTCCCGCAACCAGGTGCGCCACCTCTTGGTCCTGGACGTCGACCGCGGCAACGCCCTCGCCCCGGAAGACCTGTCCACCCCGGCCGTCGACGTCGCCCTCGCCGCCGACAAGCTGCTCGCCAGCGACCCGAGCGACTCCAAGCGCGCCACGGCCGAACTACTCAACTACGTGGCCGCCACCTGGGACAAGCAGGACCTCCCGCTGCGCGAGCACGCCCAGGCCCTCGCCCGCACCCTGCGCACCCAGTAGGAGGGGATCCGTCCATGCCCGCATCCACGGCCACCCGCCGCGCGTACCGTGAGGGGAGGACCCGCCGGGAGGACCAGATGAGCGCGCAGCCCGACCATGCCCCCGTCACGCCGTACGCCCCCGCGCCCGGGGCGCCGGCCGAACTCCTCGCCCAGCTGCGCGCCGACAAGCGCTCGGCCACCTGGGTGCCGGCCTTCGAGCGCGAGTGGTCGGCCGCCCTCGAGGAATCCCGGCGCACGTTCTCCCTGACTGGGCTCTACGAGGTCATCCAGGACTGGCAGGGCCGCATCGCGCACGCCCCGGCCGTCGACGCGTTCGTCGCCTCCGGCTACGACGACAGCGACGCGATCGACCTGGCGGAGCTCCGCCAGCGGCGCGGGTGACCCCGTCGCCGTACGCGGTCCGCGCCTCCGCCCCGGCCGCCAAGGTCCTCGACTCCCTGCCCGAGCACGCGGTGCCGTGTGGGACATCCTCGCTGCCCTGGCCGCAGACCCGTGGGGCTTCGGGCAGTTCGACACTGACGACGACGAAGGCGAGGACGTCCGCTACGCGGCCGTCGGCCAGCTCTCCGTCACCTCCTGGATCAACCGGCCCCTGCACAGCCTGACGGTTCTGAACATCGTCTGGCTCGGGTAGCCACCCGTGACAACGGCCCGACCCCGGCATTGCAGCTGCCGGGGTCGGGCCGTTTCCGATCGTAGCCACGGCCGTATCCACCGCTAGTCACGCGGGCGGCAACCGGTAGTCATCCTTGCGGCGGCGTCGCGCCGGGCAGCTCCCCGGAGAAGGCCCACCACTGCTCGATGGTCCACACGGCGACGCTGGAGCGGTCGGTGGACATCCGCAGCCACACCTCCTCGCCGCCGGGCATGAGTGCCACCTCCAGGTGTGCCTCGTCCCATGTGCCCACCGGGTACATCCACTCGATGCCGTCGGGCCACGTCCGCATCGCCACCGTGCGCACGCTCAGCGCCGCAGCGAAGGCGTCCAGCGCCGCCTTGGGTATCCGCACCTCCGCCGGCTCCCGCTCGATCCCCGCCACCCGGCCCCCTCCGCCTCGTGCGGCGGGCCCGCGCCCACCGTCGCGGATCAGCGTGACAGACCCGCGCCCCCGCGCGGTGTCACCCTGTGAGCCTGGGAGGCTCACAGGCCGTTTCCCCAGGTAGACGCGGTGAACTGTGAGGCTGTGAGGGTGTGAGACGGAGCTCGCACCGGTGCTTCCGCACGCCCTGGTGCCGCCCGCCGGCCCGGAGGACGATGAAGTCGTGGGCGAGCAGCACGAGGACCAGGAGCACGCCGTCGAACCAGCGCGGCCGCCGCTCACCGCGGCCCGCGCCCGGGAGATGACGGCCGCGCTGCGGGAGGCGATGGACGACGTCCGGCGCTCCGTGGCGGTGCTCGCCGCCCGGGTCCGCGACGCGCACGCCGCCCGCGTCTGGCTCCCCCTCGGGCACAGCAGCTGGGAGTCGTACTGCGACGCGGAGTTCGGCATCAGCCGCGCCCAGGCGTACCGGCTCCTGGACGTCGCCCGCTCCCTCGCCGCGATCCACGGCGCCGTCGCGGCCCACGCCGATCCGTCTCGCACGCGAGACACCGGCCCGGTCGCCGCGGCCGCACTCGACTACGGCCTGTCCCAGCGCGCCCTGATCGCCGTCTCCGCCCGTTCCGACGTCGTCGCGGAGCTGATCACCCGCCGCCCGCCGAACCGTCAACGGACCCGACCGTCGCCGCGCTGCGCCGCGTCGTCGACGACCTCGCCGCCAGCACCCACGCGATCGGGGAACTCATGCTCGAAGCCGCGCCGGCCTACCTCTCCGACATCGAGGCCGCCGACGTCCTGGCGCTGCTGTGCGACCAGATCGGCGAACCCCTCGAACACGGCCTCGCCGCCCGCCGCTACGCCATGTCCGGCGACCGGCGCGCCCTGCACGGCACCGTGCTGTGATCGCTGCTGGGTGAGGTCAAAGTGAGGTACTCCTGCGCCGGGCCAGGGGAATCACTGGCGCGGATGGCTGGAACAGCGAAGCGAAGGCGCTGGTCAGAAGCGACTCAGGGACATGGTCGGGGCATGCGGGTGTGCTGTTTCTCCGGCGGAAGCGAGTGCGAGCGCTGCCTTGGCGAAAGAAGCGTCGTTCCCGCCCGTACAGGTCCCAAATGTCGGGTGCCATCCGGCGCCGCACGTAGCCAGGTATCGACTGGTACATGCCTGCCGCCGTGGTGGTGGTTGTCGTTTGTGGAGCGTCACGAACGCCCAGAACGGCCTTCGTGGCCTCGCGTCGGGCTGCTGCGAAGTCGAGCTCCGGAAAGTACTCGCTTCGAGGGCTCGTCGATGGCGAGATCGTGCGGCACTTCGTCAGCGCCTGCGCTTCCGTGGTCTTGTAGTTGGGATGGGCCGGGGATAGCCACGCTTGGGTGACAGCCCCTCCCAGACGGTGCGCTTCAGTGCGCAACGCCTCCAGGCGAGCGCGAGGCTGCGCTGTGGAGCCGACTTTGATGTAGGACACGGCGCCGGTGATGGCCAGCACGTAGACGTACCCGGTTCCGCTGGGCGCGCGCGGGGGAACCTGGTGCGCCTTGAAGAAGTGCAGTAACCAACCACGTGGGTCGTTGTGCACGAGTTCGAGCATGCCCCACCCCTCGAGTCTGTCTGACAGGACAGTCAATCGGATGGGTGTGACAACGGCTTTTGATCCTGGGGTGGGCACCGTCCCGCGACCGCTGCTGTCGTGCTGCCAGCAGTGATGGAGGCCAGGCTGCGCACGCTTGCGCAGGCCGCAGGCACTCGCTGCGGGTTGTTCTGGAAATCCAGAACAACCCGGTTCACCTGGTGCTACCGGCCGCCTTGCTCGCGCCCCGCCACCGGCCTCGGGTGCCTCCCGTTTGTTCTGCTGCACCAGAACAAGCCGGTTTACGTAGTGCTACCGGTTCGATCGCAGGCGGGCATGAAGGAGGCGCCGCACCCGGAGGTGCAGCGCCTGTGTGTCTTCGCGGGGCCGGAGAGCCGTTCAGGCTCCTCGGTGGGTGTTCAGCCGGTGGCGGCGAGATTGGCCACCTGGGCGGCGAACCTGGCCCGTCGCTGCTCGGTGAAGCTCTCGGGGTCGGCGGCCTTGATCTCGGGCACCGCCATGACGGGGGAGGAGACCGCACCACCGGTCAGCAGCGGGTGGAGCTGGTAGCGGCCGTCCTCGAGGCCCCAGGCGAGTCCGCACTCGCGCAGCTCCTTGAAGCCGCGGTTCACGGTCGGCTTGCTCGCGCCCAGCTCGCGCGCCATCTCGTTCTGGCTGATCTCCGCGGTGCCGGTCTCCGGGTCGCTGAGGTACAGCAGCTGGTCCAGGACGCGGCGGCCGGCGGTGGAGACGTCGACCAGGGCCAGGAGGCGCAGGACGTCACGGGAGATCGCGACGGGGGCCTCGGTCGGAGGGCCGGGGACGTATGAGCTACTCACGGAGCCTCACCACTTCCGATCGGTCGACTCTGCAACGAGGATATGCCGCGCGAGGTCATGCGCTCGCCTTGCGGACGGGCCGCCGCTGCCGGAGGGTGACGACCTTCTCCTTGCGACGGGCGGCCTCGGCGGCCTTCTTCTCCGCCTCCCGGGCCTGGCGCCACTCGGTGGGGTAGTCGGGGTGCGGGATGATGCAGACCGGGCCCTTGGCGTCGTTCCAGAGCTTCTGCCACTTCTCCTGCTCGCCGGAGGTGCCGGCCACCGTGAGCCACGGGTTCAGCTGGAGGATGCCCCGCTTGGCGGTGCGCACCCAGCCGATGTGCACGAAGAACTGGCTGGCCTCGTTCACGGAGGCCGCCGACAGGTTGCACCGGGCCTGAAGGTCGCGCTGGTTCGTCTTCACGAAGCCGCGGGGGGCCGCACGGTCCTTGTCGTCCGCGCGGTTGGCGCTCTGCAGCGCCATGAGCTGGCACCAGACCTGGAACCAGGAGCCAGGCATCTTGAGGCTGCCGAGCACGTTCAGCAGCAGCCGGGCGTCCAGCACGAAGCCACTGATCTCGGCGCTGGCGGCGAACCCGAAGCCCTGGATCTTCTCCACGCCCAGGATCAAGCCGCCCTTGCCGTCCGACCGCGCGACCACGCGCTCGCCGGGGCGGACGATCGGCAGCTGTTCCATCAGCACAGCCCTCCAGAGATGATCAACTTTCCGGGGAGCACGGTAGCACTAGGTAAACCGGTTTGTTCTGGAGGGGCAGAACAAACGGTGCCTCACAGTCACCTGACTATCCGTCAGCTTTGGGGGGTGTTTGTTCTGGATCTCCAGAACACCCGGGACGCGTTTGTTCTGGAGATCCAGAACAAACGGTTTCACATCACCGCAGGTCAGAGCCGGTTTTAGCGCGGATCGCTCTTATGTGTCAACTAGAACCCGGCCGCCACACGAAACCCCCGCCGGCACGCCGCGCGCTGCGCGGCACAAGCAGCTGGAAACAGCGGGCGTGTCGCCGTCGACAACCACCGGATCGGGGAGGCCAGCCCCGGTGCCTGAGCTCGCTTCGCGTGCGGCACCGCGCCCCAGCGCGCGTCGAGGACGGCAGCAGCGGCTCTGAGTCTCGGGTGGTACCGGCCGAGACGCTCAAAAGCACGGAAGCGTGGCTAGTGCCGGTGGACGGTTCCGCCGCCCGGCCCCCTGGGGCGGGGCGGCTGCGGTACCTCCGCACGTCGAATTTCGACACTGGCATATCGGGACTTCCGTTCTGTGGCTAAGCGATTAACGACCGGGTAATCTCGAATTCTGCCGGTAGTTTTATCCGGGGTTGGGGTGGTGCGGCCCGAACCCAAACGCTACACAGTAAGGCAGCATGATGCATCACTCTGGCAGTGGGTTCGCTAGCCCGGATCAGGCGGTGACGAATTCTGCACCACCCGGAGGGTTAGGCGTGTATGCTGGCAGGGTATTAGTGAACGCGAACGGCCGGTTTCGAGGGTGGGGAGGGGTC